>DATFIZ010000066.1:0-26029 GCA_035269575.1 Bacteroidales bacterium
TACTACAAGAATTTTCATTTTTGTATACTTGGCCAATAATTCGTCCATCATACTTTTATGTGCCGGTGATAAATGCTGTATTACCACAAATGCCAACCCTGTATTCGATGGCATTTTGGCAAAAAAATCCTGGATGGCTTCAAGCCCGCCTGCTGAGGCGCCAATTCCTACAATTACCAAACCATTTTGATCGTTAAAAGTATTTTCAATTTCACTTTTTATTGATTTTTTTCTCTTGCTCATAAAACTCCTGAATTAGTTTCTTCAAAAAAACAAGAATAGGTAGGGAGATGCTATAATATTCAGACTACAATGTCTTTAATATATACCCCATCATAGACTTTATTAATATTAAATGATCTAAGGAATAAAATCAAATATTAAACACTCAAAATAACGTAAGAATAATCCTACGTAAAAAACCTTGTAATCTTCCTCAGTTTATAAGTAAGATTTACTCCAAAATTCAAAACTTTGGAAAAGATTTGTTAAACGTAGGTAGTAAAAATGGAAATGACTCCAGAGGAATAAACATCCATGTATTTAAATTGATTCGTTTACTAAAACCGGCTAAAGCTTCTGTTTTTTTAACCTTTTTACCACCAGCAAAAGCTGACGTAAAAACTGTATTACATCCGCCAAGAGGCTCCAAGCGGCCAGGCGGATAACTACCGCAATGCTAACTATAAAATCATAAAATATTGATAATGCGGGGTTAACCTGTTTTTAAGTTGTTTTTTATCACCAGTTGTGTGATTTCAACATTGGAATTAAGGTTTAACTTGTTTAAAATCCTTCGCCGGTAAGTACTTACCGTTTTAACGCTTATAGATAACTCTTCGGCAATTTTTGTCAATGATTTTCCGGTGGCAATTTTTATCATGGTTTCATATTCACGGTCGGAGAGTTTTTCCGTTAAAGGCTTATCTACACTTTGATCGAAATGATCAGCCAGTTGTTCGGCCAAACTCGGATGGATGTATTTTTTACCTCCTGCAATGGTTCGCAGGGCTTTAATCAGTTCTTCGGGTGCGCTCTCTTTGGTTAAATAGCCTGAGGCCCCTGAGCGCATGACCCGAATTGCATATTGTTCTTCGGGAAACATACTTAATATAAGGATTGGGATTTCGGGTTTTATACTTTTTAGCTCTTTAAGCACTTCCAGTCCGCTACGCCCGGGCATACTAATATCTAAAACGATAACATCAAAATCCTGCCTCGTAATTAAATGCAATACCTCGGCAGCATTTTTGGCCTCAGCGGTAACTTTAATATCTTGAGCCCCTTCTATTAACTGAATAATCCCTTTTCTAACAATAGTATGGTCATCTGCAATTAAGATTTTGATCATGATAAATATTATTTTACAGGAAACTCAACTTTAATCATTGTTCCTTTTTCTTTATAAATCTCCAATTTGCCATTGAATAGCTCGGTACGCTCGCGCATACCTAAAATTCCAAATGAATTCATCTTACTCATATTTTCCGGCTTAATCCCTATCCCGTCATCTTTTATTTCGAGTGTAATTTTATCATTTTTATCGCAAACCATAATCTCCACTTTTTTAGCTTTAGCATGTTTTAACACGTTGGTAAGCGACTCCTGGATAATCCGGAAAATATTTATTGCTAAATCTTTTTCAACTAAAATATTTTCTCTATTGTATTTAAGATTACAAAATACACTTGTTTGTTTCTGAAAATCATCAACATACCATTCAATTGCAGGGATTAGCCCCAGGTTATCAATTAATCCCGGACGCAGGTCAGATGACATTTTTTTCATCTTTTTGATCGTCTCATCCAGAACCTCAAAAATATTTTTCATCTTCAGGTTATTTACCTCATCCAGTTTTAAACTTTGCTGCAGCAGGGCCAGGTTCAACTTTATAATGGTTAAATTTTGCCCCAGGTCATCATGAATTTCGCGTGCAATATGCGATTTCTCTTTTTCAATTAACTGCTGCAAATAATGGGATAAATGTTTGAGTTTTTCTTTTGAATTTTCGAGTTCAATGCTTGCCTTTTTTCGTTCGGTTATATTCTGAGTAACAACAATTCCGCCTAAAACTTTGTTTTTATGATCTTTAACAGGAACAGCAATATACTGATACCACCGGTTATTATATTTTAATTCATTATTTATCTTCTCTCCTCTTAAAGCACTGCTATACAAATGATCCAAATAATCCAGTACATCTTCATCGAGGTCGAGCTCGGTAACTATTTTCCCTTCGAAATCCGACTTAAAATAAATACGTTGTTTAAATTCACTCCCCTCAGCAATAATAATTCGTTTATCCTTATCAAATAAATAAACATTAATACCCGGTAAATTGGAAGTTAACGTTCGGTATAGATTGTAAATTCTTTTTAACTCCTCGTCCTTTTGCTTTTGGTCTGTAATATCAGAAGCTAATTCAACAACACCTTCAATTTCGTTTTTAGCATTTATTACAGGATACGCTCTTAATTTTATAATTTTCTCCTCTTTTGTTTTAATTTCAGATTCTTGAGGCTGTTTTGTCTCTATAGATTTTACCACCGGGCATTGGGGACAAGGGGTATCCCTGTTTTCAAAAACTTCATAACATTTAAACCCTTCGATATTTCTGTTCCCGATATTTCTGTTCGCTCTTGATGCTCTGTTTGCCCATATTATATTTAAGTCCTTATCGCAGTAGGTAAGCATCTCCGACATGGTTTCAAGAATTACAGATTTCTCTTTTTCAGCTTTTTTCTGTCCTGTAATATCATAAATGATCGAATAGAGCAAATCTCTTTCCTGATAATGAATAGGCCCTGAATAAACAGCCACATCTCTTAACTCACCATTCGCTAATTGATGTTTAAACTCAAAAAACTGTCTTTTCTCATGAAATGCTTTTTGCATCTCTGTCTCAACCTCTCCTTTGTTTAACTGATTAATATCCGAAATTTTCATGGTTCGGAGCCTGGACATTGAATAACCATAAAACTCAGTAGCTGCAGTGTTTGCGTCTAAAATTTTGCCGGTAACCGGATCAATCAATATTTTTACCGCTTTATTTTTTTCAAAAAGTGCATGATAGAACTCTTCTTTTTCTTTTTGTATTTGCTCCAATTGCTTTTGTTCGCTAATATCAATACAAGATCCGATATAGCCTTTAAAATCACCGTCTGAATGGAACTGAGGAGTACCAATATCCCAAATCCAGCGGTATATTCCATCTTTATTTTTTAACCGGTATTCAATTTCAAACTTTTTCCGTTTCTCAAATGCCTTTAAGTAACTGTTTACACAATCATCATAATCATCAGGATGCACCCCTTCGGTCCATCCGTCTCCAACCTCCTCATCCATTTTCCGGCCCGTAAAGTCAAGCCATTTTTTATTAAAATATATGCACTTTGCATCAGTTCCACTTTCCCATATCATTACAGGAGAATCTTCGATCATTAACCGGTACTTTTCTTCACTCTCTTTTAATTTTTCCTGATATTCAACATTTTCCTCTAAACTATTTGAATAATTTAATGCAATGACAGCCAAAGAACCAAATTCTTTGGCCATTTCAGCATCCTCATCTGTAAATCCACCTGCTTTGTTGGATAATCCAATAAGTCCAACGGCCTCATCGTTGATAAGCATGGGAATAAACATAACATTATGTAAAATAGTATGTCCTTTGGGCATTAATTTCACCCATTCAGAATGATTAAAATCATTCGTATATTTTACTTCTTTGGATTGATATACATGGGCCCTGAAACCTCTCACAGGCATTGGCAACTCAGGGTCAACAGTACATAATTGATCTCCGGGATCAAGATAAACGATATCATTCATTCCGGTCTCCTTATTTAACAGTGCAACATATCCTGAGGCAGCACCTATCAATTGCTTAAGCTCCTGAAAAACGGACTGTGCAGCATCGTAAAAGGTTTTTCCTGAAGGAATAGCTTTAGCCGCTCTTAATAAAGAATCGGAAAGTACGGGACTATTTTTCAGATTTAAACCAGTATCTGATTTATTGATTTCAAGAGAAGAAATTATCCCGGCTTTTTTCTTTTCATTTGTTTCGTATACCAGTAATTTCTCAATTAACTCTTCTTTTGTATATTTTGAGTAATCAACCATAAAAAAATCATCTTGTGGTTCCTGTTTGGAAATAAAAAGATACAAATTTTTCTACCAATACTTTATTTTATTTGACTAACCTTCAAAAATCTTAGGTAAAAAAACAGAACTAAGGAGCAACTTTTGTCAGGTACTAAACAAAAAAAATGGCTGAAAAAAAAATATTTATATATTTAAATAGTTAATAACACAAATTTTATAATACCATCTGCTATTGGATAATGACACTTTTATCTCTTTTTTGCTTAAAAAGAATTATTTTGTTCCGGTTAAAAACACTTAATATATAACTACAATAAGCCTCTCATTAATGTATATATTTTATAACACTTCTATTTTCTTGTTTATCACCCAACTATTTTGCAAATTCGCAACAACTTCGTACATATAATAAAAATTTAAATCATTAAACATTAATTTATTGGAGGATAAAACATGATCACCGATTTAGAACAAATATTTTCTGCCAGCGCCAAAAACATGAAACGCTCGGCTATTCGCGAAATTCTTAAATTAACCCAACGACCTGAAGTAATCTCTTTTGGAGGAGGTTTACCTTCGCCCGAATCATTCCCTATTGAACAACTAAAAGAAATTACAACCGAAATTTTAGACACTGACGGTCCCGGTTCTCTACAATACGGCGCAACCGAGGGGGTCCCTGAGTTAAGGAATATTTTAGTTGACCGATATAAAAAAGAGGGACTAAAGCTGGAACTTGATAATTTAATTATTACTACCTCATCGCAACAAGCACTGGATTTATTGGGCAAGATTTTTATTAACCGGGGTGATAAAATCATTTGCGGACTCCCATCGTATCTTGGCGGGTTAAGTGCTTTTAACACCTATGGTGCCGATTTAGAAGGCATTAAGTTCGACGAGCATGGTATGCGTGCCGACAAACTGGAAGAAAAACTGGAAGAATTAAAAGCCAACGGCAAAAAACCAAAATTTATCTATATTATTCCTGACTTTCAGAATCCGGCAGGTATCACCATGCCCGAATCAAGAAGGTTGGAGATTATTGCTTTGGCCAGAAAATATGATGTATTAATTGTTGAAGACAGCCCATACCGGGAAGTTCGATTTGAAGGAGAACCCCAACGAACCATTTACGAATTAGACAATTCAGGCCAGGTAATCCTATTAGGAACATTCTCTAAAATATTTGTTCCCGGTTTCCGGATTGGATGGGTTGTGGCAAACGAACAAATTATTGATAAAATGGTTATTGCCAAACAATCGGCTGATTTATGTACACCTACATTAAATCAAAAGATTGCTTTTAAATACATGGATAAAGGATACTTTGACGAGAATCTAAAAGGTATCATCAGTCAATACCACGAAAAACGGGATAATATGCTTAAAGCATTTAAAGAATATATGCCCGAAGGTGTAAAATGGACCGAACCTGAAGGTGGTTTATTCCTTTTCTTAACCTTACCCGAGCATATGGATGCCGAAATCTTATTCAAAAAAGCAATTGAAAAAGATGTAGCATTCGTACTTGGAAGTGTTTTTCATTGTGATGGAAGCGGTAAAAACACGATGCGTATTAACTTCTCCTATATGTCGAAAGAAAAAACTACCGAAGGAGTTAAGCGCCTGGCAAAAGCCATTAAAGAAGAAATGGGTGTTGCTTAAAAAAATAAATTTCACTGTGATTAATAGAGGTGCGATAGTAAATCGTGCCTCTATTCATTTTATAGCGATGTTACAAATCCATTAACAATTAATTATATTTGCATTAAACAACAGCATCCACTTCATATGGTAAAGTTATCGGTAATTATTGTAAATTATAATGTTAAGCATTTTTTAGAACAGTGCTTACTTTCTGTTTACAAGGCACTCGAGAACATTCCTTCCGAAGTTTTTGTTGTTGACAATAATTCAGTAGACGGCTCTTGTGCTTTAGTAAAAGAACGATTCCCAAAGGTAAAACAAATAGAAAACAAAAAAAATTACGGTTTCTCCTATGCAAACAATCAGGCAATAAAAAAAGCCAGCGGAGAATATATTCTTTTGTTAAACCCTGATACAGTAGTTGAAGAAGATACATTCTCAAAATGCATAAGATTTATGGACACAACCCCTGAAACCGGAGGGTTAAGTGTAAAAATGATTGATGGCAAAGGCCGGTTTTTACCCGAATCGAAAAGATCATTACCCACTCCTGCGGTAGCTTTTTATAAGATTTTCGGGCTATCCAAATTGGTTCCAAAATCAAAAATTTTTGCCCGCTATCATTTAGGACATCTGAGAAACGATGAAATGAATGAAATTGAAATACTACCCGGCGCTTTTATGTTTCTTCGAAAGAAAGCACTGGAAAAAGCAGGATTGCTCGATGAAACATTCTTTATGTATGGTGAGGATATCGATTTATCTTACCGCATAACCAAAGCCGGTTTTAAAAATTTCTATTTCCCCGAAACAACGATTATTCATTACAAAGGAGAAAGCACAAAAAAAGGCAGTTTGAATTATGTCTTTGTTTTTTATCAGGCGATGATCATTTTTGCCAACAAACATTTTACCCAAAAAAATGCACGTCTTTTTTCTTCCCTTATACATGCTGCGATTTATTTTCGGGCTTTTCTTTCTATTATAAACCGTTCATTTAAAAAATTATTTTTACCGGTGCTGGATTTTATCTTATTCTTCACCGCCTTTTATTTTATTGAACCCGTTTGGGAGCAATTTAAATTTAACGGTCAGGGAAGCTATCCCGATACGTTTTTACAATACATCGTTCCGGGTTATATCATCATCTGGATTCTTTCGCTCTGGTGTAACAGAGGCTACACAAAAAATTTAAAGCTCAAGTATATCATAACCGGTGTCATTACAGGCTCTGTTATAATCCTTATTTTTTATGCTCTTTTGCCCACAGAACTCAGATTTTCAAGAGCATTAATTATCATCGGGACTTTTAGCAGTCTTATTTTAGCGATAATAGCCCGTTATATTGCACATTTCATCCCTTTTTTACCGCATCGATTTATCAGCAATCAAAAATTCAGAATGATCCTGGTAGGTTTAAAAGATGAAATTGAACGGGTTAAAAAAATTCTTGATCAGACCAAAATCACACCTGAGATTGTTGGGTATGTATCCCCCGAACAATCTTCCGATGCAGCATACTACCTTGGGAATCTCGAGCAAATTGAAGAAGTCATAAAAATTCACCAAATCAATGAAATTGTATTTTGTGCCAAAAATATTCCTTCGCATAAAATCATCCATATCATGCTGAAAATCTCAGGTTATGATGTTGATTTTAAAATAGCACAGCCTGATACGCTTTCAATTATCGGGAGCAACTCCATAAATACATCAGGAGATCTTTATGCTGTAGATATAAATTCCATCGCCAAAGAAAAAAACATTCAAAACAAAAGAGCTTTTGATATTATTTCATCACTTCTCATACTGATAATCAGCCCATTCCTTTTGCTGTTGTCAAAAAATTCCTTTAACTTAATAAACAATTCGTTTAATGTTTTGTTAGGATTTAAAACCTGGGTAGGATATTACAGGGATGATAAAATAAATACTGACCATCTGCCTAAAATTAAAGATGGCCTTTTATCGCCCGGAGTACTTGTAAACCCAATAGGCCAAAACCCAACGGGGTATAATAATGCAAATATGATCTATGCAAAAAATTACACCGTATGGAATGATCTAAAAATCTTACTTAAAGGAATAAATTTATTAGACAGTAAGTGAAATACTGTTGGATAAAAATGTATAACGATAGTATAATGTTAAAAAATTATGGCAAAAGTTGAGATATTACTGCCTGCTATGGGCGAAGGAATTATAGAAGCAACCCTAACCAGGTGGCTTGTAAAAGTAGGTGATAAAATAGAAGAAGATCAATCAATTGCTGAAATAGCAACCGACAAAGTTGACTCCGAAATACCGGCACCTCAGGACGGAGTAATTGAAAAACTCCTGTTTAACGAAAATGATGTGCCCAAAGTTGGAGATACCATTGCAATATTAAGTGTTGAAGGGAAAGATGAAGGTGAAAGTGAAGAAGAAAAAGCACCTGAAAAAGAAGAACAGAAAAAGCCTGAGGAAGAAAAAGAACAACCAACTGCACACACACAAGAGGAATCAACATCGTCTTCAGCAGAGCAACCCCTTGGTAGCAGGACTCCTAAAGGTAAATTTTTATCTCCATTGGTTAGAAATATTGCCGCAAAAGAAAATATCACAGCCGAAGAGCTCGACCAGGTCAGGGGAAGTGGAAATACCGGAAGAATTACCAAAGATGACATATTGAATTATCTAAATACCAGAACATCAGGCGGAGTTCAACCTGTAACGGAAGTTCCGGATACAAAAAAACAAACACCCTCTGAGCCTGCCAAACCACAAATTAGTAAGGATCAACTTTATGGCGGAGGCGATTATGAAATTGTTCAGATGGACCGCATGCGGAAGCTTATTGCAGACCATATGGTTCAGTCGAAACAAATATCACCACACGTTACCTCATTTGTAGAAGCTGATGTAACCAACCTTGTCAAATGGAGAGAAAAAAATAAACAAAGATTTCAAGAAAGGGAAAATACCAAATTAACCTTTACTCCTCTGTTTGTAGAAGCTACGGTTAAAGCATTAAAAGATTATCCAACCATCAATGTTTCTGTGGATGATGATAAGATTATTTTGAAAAAGAATATCAATATCGGCATGGCTACAGCACTGCCATCGGGAAACTTAATTGTACCGGTAATAAAAAATGCCGATAAGTTAAACCTATCGGGCTTAGCTTCAAGTGTTAATGATTTAGCTAACCGTGCACGCGAAAACAAATTAAAACCCGAAGAGATTCAGGGTGGGACATTTACCATTACCAATTTTGGAACTTTCCGGAACATATCGGGAACACCAATAATCAATCAACCTCAAGCTGCTATTTTAGGCGTTGGGGCTATCACTAAAAAGCCTGCAGTAATAGAAACTGCCAATGGAGATGCTATCGCGATCAGGCATATCATGATCCTTTCATTAGCTTACGACCATCGTGTTATTGATGGCGCTTTAGGAGGAATGTTTTTAAAACGGATAGCCGATTACCTGGAAAATTTCGATAGTAAAAGAAATATCTAACAACACAAGAGGTTGTCCAAAAAGTATTTGTGGAACCCTGTTTGCAGCAGGCAAGTTCGTGATTCCTTTGTGTGACCCAGCCTGCCGGCTGGCAGGTTTGTGGTATAATCATAAAATATTGATACGCAGAGCATCGCAAACCAGCCTGCCGGCATGGCAGGGAAGTCGCGAAGTTTCGCTAAGCAAATGAATAATCAATTTACCATTTTTAAATACTTTTTGGACAGCTCCTTTTTATAATATCAACATTTTCAAAACTTCATATAATTTTATTACATTTGTTCGAAGAGTTTTTATTGGACTATAAGTTTCTAACCCAATTAAAATTCTAAATGTCCTTAATTAAACTTAATAATAACGAACAAATGAATAAGTTTTTATTAACTTTCCTGATAACTCTTTTTACTGCCAGCCTGTTATTTTCACAATCTAAAAAAGAATTAAAAAGAGCTTTTGTGAATGCTGAATTTTATCTTTTATATGATGAATATAAAGAAGCATTGCCTCTTTTCATGGAGCTTTATAATTCCGGTCGGGATGATGCTAATATTAAACATCGAATTGGATACTGCTACCTAAATATCCCAAACCAAAAAAACAAAGCCATTCCCTATTTACAAGAATCCATAGAGGATGCCACTGAAAATTATAAAATTGGCGATTATGCCGAAAAACAAGCGCCAATAGAGGCCTACTATTATTTGGGGGTTGCTTACAGAGTAAATAACCAAATTGAAAAAGCTATCGCTATTTTTAATACATATAAAGCACTAATAGACCCGGCAGATAAAGAAAAAAACAAATTGGTAGAAACACAATTAACGGCCTGTAGAAATGCCATTGAGTTAAGCAGAAAACCTACCAATATTATGGAAACCAACCTGGGAAGAAATGTTAATAATCAATATCCAAATACAAACCCTGTGGTTTCAGGTGACGAAGAAACAATTGTATATACCAGCGAATTAAGATTTTATAGTGCCGTTTTTATGTCGAAAAAAAGAGACGGCAGATGGCTGCCGGCAAGAAATATTTCTTTAGAATTTAATTCAGATTTCCCTGTTGTTCCGGTTTCTATCACACGAGACGGAAATACATTATTTCTCCAAAGAAATGATCAGGATATTTATAATCTTTATGTAAGCAGATATAAAGATGGCGTTTGGAGCCCCCTGGAAAAATTAAACAACAACATAAACACCAAAGCCAATGAAGTCCATGCTTGCGTTACGGATGATGGCAAAACATTATATTTTACCAGTAACAGAGAAGGGGGTTTTGGGGGATACGATATATACAAATCAGAGATAGATGTCCATGGCGAATGGGGGCCTCCTCAAAATATCGGTGCCAAGATAAACAGTTACTTAGACGAAGCTACTCCGTTTATTTCCGAAGATGGAAATACACTCTACTTCTCATCTCAGGGTCATTTTAATATTGGCGGTTTCGATATTTTTAAATCCACAAAAAAAGGAGACTTCTGGAGTCAGCCCAAAAATCTGGGATATCCGTTTAACACCACCGATGATGACATTTTCTTTTTTCCCTTAAAAAATGGAACGGTTGCTTATTATTCTAAATTTAAAGAAACAGGAATGGGAGAAAATGATATTTACAGAATTGAAATTTTCGAACAGGAAGTTATCCCCATAGAAGAATAAAAATCAGTCAAAATACAGGTTCCAAAATCAATTTTTCTTTATCGGAAAAAATTAATGATAAAAAGGAAAATATTATTATTTTTAATTAATTTCGTACGACTGGATAATAAAAAAATAAAATGAAAAAGATATTACTGGCAGGATTATTATTATTTACATACACCTATACTTGTTCACAAGAATATTACCAACTGGAGGAAATGTTTCTTGATGCCGATTCCTGGTTTTTTTATGAAGATTATCAGGAGGCCCTCCCTCTGTTTCAACGGATTCTTGATGCCGATTCATCAAACTATAATTTAATGTACAAAATTGGATTCTGTTACCTCCATATCCCGGGCAGGAAAACAAAATCTATCCCTTATTTAGAAAAAGCGGCTGAAAACTACACCCTGAATTACCGTAAGAATACGTATGCAGAAAGAAAAGCTCCTCTCGATGCCTTGTTTTACCTTGGCAATGCTTACCTCATTAACAACCAGATCGACGAAGCCATTGATGCATATACTGCTTTTCAGAATAAAATATCACAAAATAAAAAAATTGCCAACAAAGATATTTATGATAAAGATTATATTCAAAAACAGTTTGATGCCTGCAGAAATGCCTTAATATTACAGGAGAAACCTGTTGACTTTATTGCCAGCAATCTGGGCAACCCAATAAACACCAGATTTTCTGAATTCAATCCTGTTGTTTCCGGAGATGGATCAACGCTGGTTTTTACAACATCCCTTCAGTTTTACGATGCTATATTTTATAGTAAAAAGGTAGATGGGGAGTGGAGTTATCCCATCAACCTAATGGCTCAGTTAGAGGTTGATGATAATACCTCTACCCTGTCGTTATCTTATGATGGTACAGAGCTATATCTTTATCGGGATGATGATTTTGACGGGAATATCTATGTTAGTTTTCTCCGGAATGAAAGGTGGACAAAAGTCAAAAAGCTCAATGAGAATATCAATACAAAGTACTGGGAGGCACATGCTTCATTATCCCCTGATGGACAAAAATTATATTTTGTTAGTAACCGCGAAGGCGGATTGGGCGATTTAGATATTTATGTTGCTGAACGCTTAACAGATACTACCTGGGGGATTCCAAAAAACCTGGGACCAACTATTAATACATCCTGGAACGAAAACACCCCATTTTTATCTTCGGATGGAAGCAAACTGTTTTTTAGCTCCGAAGGACACCAGAACATGGGTGGTTACGATATTTTTTATTCCCAAAACATGAACGGAGAATGGAGCAAACCGGTTAATATTGGTTACCCAATCAACACAACCGACCATGATTTATTTTTTGTTCCATACGAAAATGGCAGGTTTGCCTATAGTTCCGAATATTCAAATTATGGGTATGGCTTAGCCGATATTTATCTTTATCAACTATTCCATATTCCGGAAAGCAACCGGGTTAAGATAGAAGGTATTCTAACCATGGATAACCCCGATAACCGAAACCGTGAAGATTTTGTTATTCATATTACCGATACCGTAAATAATGATACCATAGCAACGCTTTATCCTGACAAAGATAAAGGAGATTACCAGTACAGAACAGCACATGGCAAAGACCACCTGGTTTGGGAAGGAGAATCAAAAAAAGGCAATCAGTATTTTATCTCAAAAGAATATACCCTTAAAGAAGTATTTCTTGAGCCTGTTAAACTAAAAGAACCCCAAGAACTTGCAATTGAAGATTCTTTGCCGGAAATAAAAATTGGAAATAAAAATTACAGGGTAACAAGTGATGGGGAAAAGGTGAAAATTAAACTCTCGTTACAGAAAGGAAATAAACTTTTTGTAGATACCTATTCCAAAGATAAACTCATAAACAGCGAAGAATTTGATATTAAAAAAGAAGAATTTATTTATGAATATAAACCGCTTAAAGGAGAAACTAAGATAAAATTCAGACTCGCAGATAAAAACAACCATATTAAAACGGAAGAAGTAACTGTATCCTATATTCCTGCTGATACAGAAGCCGAACTTATCATCAAAGAACAAATCGTAAGCCTGAATAGCGGTAATAAAAATGTAAAAATTAATCTATTGGTTGAGAAAAACTCCAGGTTATATATTGAAACGTATGTAGAAAACAAACGTATTAACCAGGAGCATTTTGATGTAAATAAAAACGAGTTTATTTACGAGTTCAAACCCACAGCAGATACTACCCGCTTATTACTTAAATTAATCGACAAACATCAGAATGTTAAAAACGAAGATATTTTAATTTTCTATAAACCTGTAAGTAAAGCGTTTGAAAAGGTACTAAATAATATAACTTCTTTCGATTCAAAGTCATTAAATCAGATTGCAACTTCAGAGGATATAAAACTTTCCCGTACGATTGAAGAGTTCGTAAGCAACTTCTACAGCAAAACAGCAAAAGCTGGAATATCACAACAAAATGCCAACGCACTGATTACAGCATTGGCTATTAACGCAACAGAAAATACGAGTTCATTTATTGCTGATCTGGCAAATATAGCTACAGGAGGTTTGAAAGTTGTTTTAGATTCTGCTATAACTCATAAATTGGTATTTAATTCTAATTTAGAGGTAATTAGTTATTTGAAAAAACAGTCAGCTACTTATAATTATTCTTACAATGACATTGCTACCTTACTGGAGACCTATCTAAAGGATTCTGATTTTGACGTCGAATATCTTATAAAAATACTGGCAGAACTTACGAAGGTTAATTTTAATGATATATTTTCAAAATTAGACAGGTCAGCATTAGATATTATAACTATTGAAGATTTAAAAACGCATCTGAAACAACAAAATATTTATACTAAAAAACAATTAAAACAGATTTATTCAATAATAGAAGGATTAGCGCTTAATCAACCCGGAGAAACAGATTTAACGGTAAAAGAAGAGGCAACAATTCAAACAGAAGAAAAGAATCACTGGGTATTATTAACCAGCATTATTATTAGCTTTATTGTTCTGGGAATTATCATTGTTTTCTTTAATCGCAGAAAGAAAAATCGTGGCAGAAAAAGATAAAATTGAATCATAAAAAAATTAGTATTTTTATATTATAATATGTAAATTGAAGCATTGTATTCAATCGTTTAAAGTTTATGAGAAAAATTGTTCTGTTCATTGTATTCACCGTATTCGCAGCTGACTTATCCGCTCAGCAAAATATTGATACAAAAGAGATTTTTATTGAAGCAGAAAATTATATTCTGTACGAAGATTACCAGGAAGCGCTCCCTCTTTATCAAAAACTATTAACCCTCGGGAAAAATGATGCGTACGTTAATTATCGGATTGGCGAATGCTATATAAACATTCCGGGAGTAAAAGATAAGGCTATTCCTTATCTTGAAAAAGCAAGTACTAATATTTCTCCCAAATTTAAGGAAGGTTCGATAAAAGAAACTATGGCCCCGGTACAAACCTTATTTTATCTGGGTAATGCATATCAGATAAATAACAAACTGGATAAGGCAATAGAATATTACCGGGAGTTTAAAGATTTACTGACCGTTGATGATGTTTATAATATCGACTATGTAGACCAGCAAATTCAAACCTGTCTGAATGCAAAGGAATTAATTAGCAATCCGGTAAAAATTAGAAAAACAAATATTGGAAAACCCATTAACGATGAGTTTTCTAATATCAGACCGGTAGTTTCGTCCAATGAAGAAATACTTATTTATACTACAAAATTAAGATTCTACGATGCAATTTTTTTCTCTAACAGATCCAACGGAGAATGGGAAGAGCCTGTGAATCTAAGCCCAATTATTCAATCGGATGGGGAATTCTATCCTTCGTCCATTTCCAATGACGGAAAAACGCTTATTTTATTTAAATATGAAGGTTATAGTGGCGATCTATACATTAGCAGATATGTAAATGGAACCTGGCAAATTCCTGAAAAGCTAACTAAAAATATTAATTCAAGATCGTGGGAAACAAATGCCTGCCTCTCCCCCGACGGTAATACAATCTATTTTGTCAGTGACAGGAAAGATGGAATTGGGGGACTTGATATCTATAAGTCTACCTGGAATAAAGAATTACAGTCCTGGGGTGAAGCAGTCAATCTGGGACCTGAAATTAATACCCCTTTTAATGAAGAAATGCCCGCTATTTCTGAAGATGGGAAAACGCTTTACTTCTGTTCTCAGGGACATTACAATATGGGAGGATTTGACATCTTTTATTCCAAAAAAATTGACGATAACCAATGGTCATCACCGGTGAATATAGGCTACCCGATAAACTCAACCGATGACGATCTGTTTTTCTGTCCCGTAAAACAAGGAAAATACGCATATATTTCCAAATTTGATGAAAATGGCTATGGACAGGAGGACATTATTCGTATTGAGATATTCTCTCCCGAAAATCCTTTCCTTGTAAAAGTTAAAGGAAAGGTTACTTTACAGGATAATCAAAACGATTTTAACCCCAAAGATTTCAGCATTCATGTTATGGATTCATCTGAAACAGAAATTCTGAATACCCTGTATCCAGATGAAAATACTGGAAGATTTTCGGTTGACCTTGAACCGGGAAGCTACCATTTTTTTTTTAAAGGTTCCGCATATAAAGAAGAAGTAAAAACAGTTACCATCCCTGAAAATTACTCCCGTGATGACTTAACCCTTAATGTTGAATTAGTCCCAATAGCGGTTACCACAGGCGAATATCTTACCATCAAAAGTGTTTTCTTTGATTTTGATACCCATGATTTAACCAAAGAAACAAAAATTGAGCTGGAAAGACTACGAAACTTAATGGTTCAATATCCCAGTTTATACATTGAAGTCATTGGGCACACCGATGCTATAGGTTCTGATCAATATAACTTTAAGTTATCTATTAAACGATCCCGTGCAGTAATCGATTATTTAACCCGTAAAGGAATAGAAAAAAAGAGGTTTGTAGCAAAGGGGGCAGGAAAAAATGAGCCTGTAGCCAAAAATACCAATAACGATGGAACGGATAATCCCGAAGGCAGAAAATACAACCGGCGGGTAGAAATAAAGATTCTTAAATCGGATAAAAAATTAGTTATCAAAGACGATATAAACGTTCCGGAACATCTGAAGCATAAAGATTTATCCTATTGTATTTTAATTACAAAACAGAAAGATCAGTTACCTGACGATTATTTTGAACAATACGAGGCCTTAAAAGAATATCCGGTGAAAGAATTTCAAAATTCAGAATATATATATACACTGGGAAACACCAAAGAAAAGTCTGAATTAATTCAAATTTTTAATACAGTCCTTGAACTGGGTTTTAGCCAAGCTGAAATACTATCAAACTATGAGTTGAAAAATATTTTACATCAAAACAAAAGCAATTCAAAAATTGTAAATTTTGAAAATAATACCACCCTTTATGGAATTCAGCTAAGAGCACTTCAGAAACCTACTGATTTAGAAAGTTTCAAACCATACACGGTTAAGGAAATTAAATGTTTCGATGGATACTATCGCTACATTTACGGAGAATATGAGGACTTTCATAAGGCGACTCAGAAATTAAATGAAATTATCGAACAAGGCTATCCCAATGCTTTTGTGGTTAACATTAATCAGCTAAAATAAAAAAATTGGACTATCTAAGCGGCAAAAACACTCAGCTAAGAGCTATTGAACCCAATGATATTGACCGGATTTATCGATGGGAAAATAACACGGATATATGGCAAATAAGCAATACCTTAACTCCTTTTTCCCGATCAATCATCAAACAATTTGTGGATAATGCACACTTAGATATATTTCAGGCCAGGCAGCTGAGACTGATGATTGATAAAAAAGGGCATCCCCCGGCTGAAACAATTGGCACCATAGATTTATTTGATTTCGATTCTTTTCACAAACGGGCAGGTATAGGTATTCTTATTGCAGAGGAAAAAGACCGGCAGCAAGGTTACGCTTCCGATGCATTAGATGTTTTAATAAAATATTGTTTTACCATACTTCAACTGCACCAGCTTTTTTGTAATATATCTTGCGACAACACCACCAGCAAGAACCTCTTTGAAAAAAAGGGATTTAAGCTTATTGGTATTAAGAAAGATTGGATACTGACTCCCGATGGATGGATAGATGAACAAATGTATCAACTCATAAATTCAGGAATATCTTTTAAAAAATAATACTTCTGATTTTTAATATCAATTTTACAGCAGTAGTGAGCTAACCCATTGGTTACAACTAAATATTCTACATTTAGCTTCATATTATATCGTGCAATCTGATCAAAAACATTCTGATCGATGGGTACACTTGTTGCTTTGCATTCAATCATTAAAAAAGGATTCCCTGATTGGTTATAAACTACTGCATCGCTCCTTTTGGATAATGTGTTCAGTTTAAACTCCTTTTCAACGGCAATTAAAGATGCGGGATATTTTTTTTCTTCGACAAGGTATTTCAGGAAATTTTGCCGAACCCATTCTTCAGGTGTTAATAAAACATATTTTCTTCGGATAAAATCAAAAATATATTTTCTTTGTTCTTTAAATTTTATATTAAACGAATAAGTTGGTAAATTTAGCCGTTCCATTCTGGTGCGAGATTAGAATAAATATAACCGAAATATCATGTTTTTTAAAGAGAAAAAAAAATAATACCCAATAATATGAAAACAAAAGATGAAATCGTAAAAGACTGGCTTCCGAGATATACAGGATGTCCTTTAGATGAATTTGGGGAGTATATCCTTTTAACAAATTTTAGTCATTATCTTGAATTATTTGCCGAGTGGCACAACGTATCCATAAAAGACCTGTCAGCGAACATGCCATGTGCTACTGCCGATGGCATAACCATGATAAATTTTGGAATGGGAAGTGCAAATGCTGCAACCATTATGGATTTATTAAGTGCTATAGAACCCAAAGCAGCATTATTCCTGGGCAAATGTGGCGGATTAAAAAAGAAAAATAACCTGGGTGATTTTATTTTACCCATTGCGGCCATTCGAAGCGAAGGTACTTCTGACGATTATTTACCCCCTGAAGTTCCTGCATTGCCCGCATTTAAGTTGCAGATGGCGGTATCAAGTTCTATTCGCGAAATTAAACGTGATTATTACACCGGAACGGTTTTTACAACCAACAAAAGAGTATGGGAATATGATAGCAGATTTAAAAAGTATTTGCAAAAAACACGATCGATGGCTATTGATATGGAAACAGCGACCATATTTATTGTGGGGTTTGCCAACGAAATTCCTTCCGGAGCTTTACTAATGGTTACAGACCAACCCATGATTTCTACCGGTGTAAAAACGAGTAAAAGTGACAAACTGGTAACGGAAAGTTTTGTTGATCATCATGTTAGAGTAGGTATTACCGCATTGAAAGAAATTAAAAACAATGGCGAATCGGTTAAACACTTGCGTTTCTAGTATAAAAAACCCGGAATAAAAGGTTTGTGGTATGAAATATGAACAAATAATTGCGGATCTAAAAAATAAAATTTATAAACCCATCTATTTTCTTTTTGGTGATGAATCTTATTTTATTGATTTAATTTCAAAGTATATTCAGAACAATGTACTTACTGAAAGTGAAAAAGCATTTAACCAAACCATTTTGTATGGAAAAGATACGGATATTCATACCGTAATTAATGCAGCCAAAAGATTTCCGATGATGGCCAACCACCAGGTTGTAATTGTTAAAGAAGCACAGGAAATTAAAGATATCGATTCGCTGGTTCATTATGCAACAACCCCTTTAGAATCAACAATCCTGGTTATTAATTACAAATACAAAACCCTTGACAAACGAAAAAAACTTTACAAGGTAATCCATGAAAATGCGGTGGTTTTCGAGTCACGCAAACTTTACGACAACCAAATTCCAGCCTGGATTAACAGCTATATTCAAACCAAAAACAAAACCATCGATCCTAATGCGGGAATGCTTTTAAATGAATACCTGGGTAACAATTTAAATAAAATAGCCAATGAATTGGATAAGCTGATCATTACCTTACCGGAAAATGAAGTAAAAATTACCACTGCACATATAGAGCGTAATATTGGCATTAGTAAAGATTATAACAACTTTGAACTGCATAAAGCACTAACCCAGAAAAATGTTTTAAAAGCCAATCGAATCGTAAACTATTTTGCCCATAATCCGAAAGATAACCCGATAACGCTAACATTAACTTCGCTGTACATGTTTTACAGTAAGGTTCTAGCTTATCATTTTATCAAAAATAAAAGAGATCGCCGAAGCGTTGCCTCTACCTTAAAAGTAAACCCATTTTTTATAGGTGAATACGAAACTGCTGCCCGGCAATATAATCCTAAAAAAATAGTTGAAATCATTGAGCTGCTCAGAGAATACGATTTGCGATCCAAAGGATACAACAATGTGAGTACACCTCATGGGGAGCTGCTAAAAGAACTGGTATACAAAATCTTACACTAAAATTAAAAAAAAGGTATGACAATCTTTATCATTATCGTTACATCCTTAATATCCATTCTGGCTTTTGGAAACAGAGAACTGTTTGAAAAGTTACAACTCACCCCTTACAAGGTATACCATAAAAAAGAATGGTACAGAATCATATCGCATGGTTTCCTGCATGCCGACTGGATACATTTAATCATCAATATGATTGTTCTGCTTTCATTTGGCAATGCCGTAGAAAATATTTTCAAACAACTTGCTGCCAACGGAATAATCAAATCGCCAGTTCTTGTTTTTGTGCTGCTGTATTTTATAAGTATGATTGCAGCATCCATCACTTCTGTTATTAAACAAAAAGATAACGCATGGTACCATTCGGTAGGAGCCTCGGGTGCTGTTTCAGCTGTGATTTTTACCAGTATTTTCTTTCAACCATTGGCCCGGCTTTATTTGTATGCCGTAATTCCTATTCCCGGAATTGTTTTTGGTGTTTTATACCTTGGATATTCGCATTATATGAGTAAAAAGGGTGGTGATAACATCAATCACGATGCTCACTTTATTGGCGCAGTGGTCGGTTTTATTTTCCCTTTATTTATTGATCCATCTTTAATTCATGTATTTTTAAATCAACTTTTTAATTTTTAACAGCATACGAATTATGAATAAAGCTGTATTTTTCGACAGAGACGGAGTAATTAACTTTGAACGTGGCGAATATACTTATCTCCCAGAAGACTTTCTAATCAACGAAGGGGTTATTCCATCGTTAAAGAAACTTCAGGAACATGATTTTTTATTGATTATCGTAAGCAACCAGGGAGGGATATCCAAAGAGTTGTATACCAAAGAGCAGGTCGAAAAAGTACATCAATATTTAGCAGATGAACTAAAAAAACACGAAATACAACTAACCGAAATTTATTATTGCCCGCATCATGCAGCTTTTGAAAATTGCCTGTGCCGCAAACCCAAAAGCCTGATGCTGGAAAAAGCCATTGCCCGGTTCGATATTGATATCCATCCATCATACATGATTGGTGACAGCGAACGAGACATTACAGCTGCCGAAAAAGTTGGTTTAAATACCATTAAGATTGAACCTAACGAGAATATTGAAAAATATGTAGATAAAATTATCAGTAATAATGAAGCCTGAAACAACGACCCAGCTGATTGACTTATTAAAAAAAGATAAGCTAATCTTTAAGCAAGATTTTACTTCGGAAGATTTTACCACTGAGCTAATTTTAACATTACAAAAAAAGATAAAAAAAGAACATCAAATTATCCGATGGATTTTGGGAGTTACCCTTCTATTGGTTTTTCTTACTTTTCTTTACTTAGAGCTAACGTTAAATAGATCTACAAAATTTGCCGAACATATCGTTCGTTTTTGGTATATATTGCTCCCTATGTTAACCATCAATATCTTTCTTTCAAAATACAGCTGGAATGCAAAAAGAAACTTATTGATACTTGATTTGTTAGAAAAAGAAATGACAACCGAAACGGAATAAAATGGAATATTACAAGGACCTGCATAAAACACCTGAACCCCTTAAATTTAACTTAATTGGAGGAATTATATTTATCCTTATAGCTATTGCTTCAATTATCCTTAGATTAGATGAAGGAGTAAATATTTTCTGGTGGTTTTACAGCTTTTTCTTTTTCTTATATGGTATCATCATGATTTTACAATATCGTGGAGTAAATGTTGATCGAATCTTTGGTAAAAAATTTATCAGGATTACTTCTGAAAATATTTATTATAAGCCAACCTACAGGGCAAAAGAACAAAAGATGAACTGGAATGATATCAAAAACATAACGTTCAACATTAATTCTGTAGATTTTGAAAATCAAGCCACCCGTTTAAAAATGAGTTATCATCAGCAAGAATATAGGGATGTTAAAGAATTAAAAGAAACGATTATCCAAACCGCCGAACAAAAATCTATTCCTGTTCAGCATAAAAATCAATAAAAATGAGACTATGCCGGTAAATTCATTCATACTATTTAATGGCCATTATCACCGTAAAGAGGATTTTGGTTTGAGCTATCAAAACAGAGCCTTTTGCTATGGCGATGCCCTTTTTGAAACGATGTATGCCAATGGTACGCAAATACAATTCTTTGCCGACCACATGATTCGGTTACGATTTGGGATGAAAACACTGGGAATGGAGATCCCCTCCATTATTAATAACGATTCGATCGAAAAAGAAATCACCAAACTCCTCCACAAAAACAAACTTTACCAGGGGGTAAGAATACGGCTAACCGTTTTTAGAAACGAAGGGGGAAAATACACACCAACAGATAACTCGGCTTCGTACCTGGCAGAAACAGAATATTTAGAGCAGGAACAATACCAACTCAACAGCAAAGGTCTGTCTATTGGACTGTTCAATCAAATTAAGAAACCGGTAAATAAACTGTCCAATTTAAAATCTGCGAATGCATTGATTTATATTCAGGCCGGTTTGTATGCCCAAAAAAATAATTACGATGATTGCCTGTTAGTGAATGAACAAAACCAATTGGTCGAAGGAATAAGCTCAAATCTTTTTCTGATAAAAGAGAATACACTATATACACCTCCCCTGAACGATGGACCGGTTGCCGGTATTATGCGAAAGCAAATACTTAAAATTGCCGATTCGCTCAACTTTAAAGTTGTTAATAATCAATCCTGCGATGAGAAACAATTGCTGCAGGCCGATGAAGTTTTTTTAACCAATAGCATTTCCGGAATCCGATGGGTTGTTGGTTATAAGGATCGCCGATATTTCAATCATACAGCAAAATTGCTGATGGATGCGTTAAACAAATATGCATTTAATGATTGATTAATCATGAATGTTAGTTCATGGCCGGATTTTCAGGGAAATTAGCCCAAATTTTATATTTTTTACCCAGTTCATTCAACGTTTTTTTCCAGATGTTCTTCCCGGCCGACATAATTTTCGATGCTTTCACTTCTGTAACCAGCCAGGCATTTTCGGCAATTTCATCTTCAAGCTGCTGTGGACTCCATCCTGAGTATCCCAAAAAGAAACGTACCTGCGAAGGCTTTACCATACCTTCATTTATCAGTTCCTTTAAGCTGTCAAAATCGCCCCCCCAGTATACATTTTCAACCACATGTACCGAATTGGGGATGAGCTCGCCTAAGGTATGTAAAAAATGAACGGTATCTTTACCCACAGGTCCTCCAACATAAACTTTTGCTTTAAAATGAGGAAAATCGGAAAGAATTTCGTTTACAGGAAGATCAATGGGTTTATTTAATACAAACCCCACCGAACCCTCATCAGTATGTTCGGTTATAAAAACCACCGAACGTTTAAAATAAGTATCCGAAAGCAAAGGCTCCGAAATCAAAATCCGACCCTGCTTTGGCGCTAAATTTTCATGTTCGATGTTTAAAAAATCAAAATCAAGATACATTCCCATAACTGATAACTTAATCTTAACTTACAAATTAATCAATTTTTTGTAATCTTCAAAAATAATTCAACACTTTTTAACAATAATTAACAATCTATTAATCAATTTATTGGAAAAACAATCAAAAAACAAGCAAAATTTTTATCGTCAATAAATTGAATGAAAAATAAACGAACTCATAAGTTCGTCGTCCAAAAATGTGATGATATTAAATTTTTATCTATTTTAGAGATGAATTTTTACAAAAAAAAGTTGCTAATGAATCGCTTTTTAATCTACCATCTGTCCATTCTCTGTTTTTTGATTATATTCATTATTCCCTCATTTGCCAGTGAACAACCCGAAACAAGTGAGCCTAATCTCCGGCATGATGATGTTCGCATTGAGATGACAGATATCATTGTAAAAAATATTGAAACCAGCATCAAAATCTATTTTAAAGACCCGGATTTCAGGCAGACCTATGAAGGGTATCCGGTTACTGTTTATATCAATGGTGAACCGATAGTAGTGAGAGTTATAAAAGGTGCTGCAACGATAAAATATAAATTTACGAAGAAACAAACCTTTCAAATTCAAATTTCCGACTACACGTTTACCAAAAAAGTAACGCCCATTCCGTTATGGTTTTCGATCATCCCCCCATTAATTGCCATATTGTTTGCCCTTATTTTTAAAGAGGTATTTACGGCTTTATTTATAGGTATTCTGGTTGGTACTACAACCATGTTCTGGTATCAGGATGTTTCTGTGTTTCCTGCCATATTTAAAGGAATTTTTGCTATTGTAGATACCTATGTTATAGAGGCACTTACCCAAAGCGGGCATATGGCTATTATTATTTTCTCTATGCTCATCGGGGCAATGGTTAATATTATCACCCGCAACGGGGGAATGAAGGGGGTTGTTAACATTTTATCCCGGTATGCCAATAATCCGCGCTCGGGACAGTTTGTTACCTGGTTGCTGGGAATTGCTATCTTTTTTGATGATTATGCCAATACACTTGTTGTTGGTAATACCATGCGGCCGGTTACCGACCGACTGAAGATCTCAAGAGAAAAACTCGCCTACATTGTGGATTCAACAGCAGCCCCTATTGCGGCCATTGCTTTTGTTACCACATGGATAGGCGCCGAGCTAAGTTACATACAGGACGGGATAGCTACTATTGGTATTGATGAAAGTCCGTACAATGTATTTATTAATTCGCTGAGCTACTCGTTTTACCCGATTTTTGCCTTAATCTTTATTTTGATCCTCATCCGCAAACAGGTGGATTTCGGTCCCATGTATAAGGCAGAGAAAAATGCCCGGTTATCCGTAGCAAAATATAAGGATGACAATGATACTTCATTCTCCAACCAACTCAATGAACTGGAAGTTCCCGAACATATCAAGCCCCGGTGGTACAATGCAGCCATACCGGTTTTTATTGTGATTTTTGGCACCTTTGCCGGATTACTTTATACCGGGTGGAACCAGGAAGTATGGAACGATGATGCTGTTGGGTTTTCCAAAAAACTTTCCGTAATTATTGGCAACAGTGATTCCTATAAAGCCTTGCTCTGGTCGTCCATCTCCGGGGTACTGATGGCTATTTTACTTACCCTGTCGCAAAAGATTTTAAACCTGAAAGATACGGTTGACAGTATGATAAATGGTTTCCGCACCATGTTAACCGCTATTGTTATTTTAATTTTAGCATGGTCCATTGCCCTGGTAACCAAACACCTGCACACTGCAGATTTTATATCTCAAGTCATGGTGAGTGTTAATATTTCGCCACAATTTATTCCGGCACTGACCTTTATCTTAGCTGCGCTGGTTGCTTTTTCCACCGGCTCGTCGTGGGGTACCATGGCAATTTTATACCCGTTAATTTTACCGGCATCGTGGTTGATTGCACAAAATTACGGGTTGGAGCATGGCGGATCACTGGATATTTTCCATAATGTTGTTTCGGCTGTACTGGCAGGCTCTGTTTTGGGCGACCACTGCTCACCCATTTCGGATACCACCATTCTGAGCTCACTGGCCAGCTCGTGTAACCATATCGAACATGTGCGCACACAATTGCCGTATGCATTAACCGTTGGTGGGGTGGCAATTTTTGTAGGAACCATTCCTTCTGCTTTTGGTATTTCATCGTGGATCTTATTCCCTGCCGGAATTATTATTCTGTATATTATTGTTAGGGTTTTTGCAAAATCGTATTAACTGTGTTTTTTACTAACGTTGTCGGTTGAAAGAATACCGTAGGTACAATTTTAGACTTGCTGCACGTGTCAGAGACTCTCGCTAGCTAATTACGGGTTATGCAATGGCCTAAAAATGAACCTGCAAAGGATGTTAACCCATTTGTTTCAAATGCTGATATACCTCATCGTAAACCTCATCGAAATACCGGTCGAGTTGCTGGTTTAACCCGCGTGCTCCGGCAACCACTTTTTGCGCCCACTCGAGGTAAGCCATCTTTCTTTTCAATGGCCAGGTATCGGGCGGGTCAATTTTGAGATCCATAATATTGCTGATTTTATCCGCGATTTTTAATTTCTTAGCGCCATCTGAAAGCTCAGGAGTATGTACAATTTGCAGTCTTTTTCGTTCTTTAACGGGAAGAGATTTGTCATCCGAAACCTCCAGAACGGTCAGCAGAACATCTTCGCCAAAATCCTGTAAAATAATCTCCGACAAACCTTTGATCTCTGTCTTATTGTTTGTGGTATCTTCAATGACATCGTGTAATAGTGCAGCTGCCAGTAAATCGGTATCGTTCTCGCCACATTGGGAAAGAATCCCGGCCACTTTTACCGGATGGTTAATATAAGGAATCTTGCTGACTCCCTTTCTCAGCTGGTATTTATGCCTTTCGGCAGCAAATGCAAATGCTTTGATAAGTTTTGGGTTTCCATGTTCCATCATTTTGCTTATACGAAAATCTTTAGAAAAAGATATATTGATATCAGATAAAATCCACAATCAATAATAGGATACGATTTAAACCAAAAGGCTATGAATTTGTTCTATAAAAAAAAAAGAAATGAAAAATATATTCATTCCAGCAATTTTCATTGTATTATCAATAAACATCAATGCACAGGATACTATTATGCAATACAATCCATTAACACCAGAAGAAGAACGGGTAATCCTCCATAAAGGTACAGAGATTCCCTTTAGCGGCAAATATGTAAACCACAATGA
>DATFIZ010000067.1:0-2081 GCA_035269575.1 Bacteroidales bacterium
TTTTCCGTGAAGAAATCAAATCATCCATTTTGGGAGGCATAAACCCTGTTGAGGCAGACACATAAGACTTTACCTCAGGTAATATTTCGTATTGTAGTGATAATTTCGGGCTTAAAGCTGTCCAGTTTGAATTCCCGTAATCTTTATCAACATTTTCGTCAAACCCTGTATTTGCTGTTGGTTCAGCAACATAAATTGATCCATCGTAAAAACGGGCATAATCAAAACGCAGTCCGGCTATTATTTTAAGTTTATCATTAAACAGTCTTTGCTCATCCTGTAAAAAAGCTGCATACGATTGCACTTTCCCTTCGCGCATCAGAGTATCTGTTGATGTATAGAAAATATCCGATGCATCCATGTAGCCCTGTTTTAAATCTATACCAAAAGTAAGCCAGTTCTTTTTTCCATATTTACGGGTAGCATTCATCCTAAGCCCATAATCCCTGGATATCTGATTTCTATCGGACATTTTATAATTCCCGTCCCGGTTAATCTTCTCGTTAAACTGATTATAGTGTTCATTCTGTAAGTATCCATTGGCTTGCAATTTATAATCGCCTATCTGCCCGTCATATTTAGCACGAACAAAGTGTGTGGTATATTTTACAAACCCTCCATCATCAAGATAAACCTGCTTTCCATCGCCACGCTTATCGTCATAATAACTATATTCTACTTCAATTTTATTCTGATCGTTAAACTCATAGCCCATGGTAGCTCCAACCCGGTTTTCTTTTAAATAAACTTCCACATCGGTTGAATCTCTATTGGTCTTAGGTTCAATAATATACCCATCGCCCTGGCGATAAAAACCTGTCAACCCCCAATAAAAATTATTGCCTTTAATTTTTTCATTTCCCTCAACATTAAATTTACTTCCAAGCGTAGAATAACTACCTCCAAAAGCTCTAAGATCACCAGAAAATTGATTGTCTGATTTTTTAGTGATTATATTGATAACACCACCCATAGCATTATTCCCGTATAATGCTGAACTTGGCCCTTTAATTACTTCAATCCGCTCAATACGGTCTGGCGATATCATATGCCAGTTTATAGATCCTCCGGCGGTTTTATTTAAAGGTACCCCGTTATATAATATTAAAACTCCCTGGGCAGCATCTAAACCGCGCATGGTAACAGATGCATTTTTAGAAAAAATTCCCCAGCTTCGATTAACATTCACATTGGCAATGGATTGTAAAATATCATCACTATTGGTTGTGGGAAACTCTTCAACCTCTTCTTTTTCGATAATTTCATTTTGCCCTGCTAAATCTTCAATTTTTCTTTCTGTCCGGGTGGCAGTAATCATTACCTTTTCCATTTCAATGGAAGATGGGTTCATTTGGATAACAATATGCTTTTGATCTTCAGTAAGGTCGATTTTTAATTTTTCATTATGATAACCAACAAAAGTGACACGCAAAGTATATGTTCCCGGACGAACATTTTCAAACTGAAACTGCCCCTGGTTATTGGTTGATATTCCCCGGTTAAGTTCTTTTATTACAATATTAGCCCCAATCAATGGCTGTCTTGTTTCAGAGTCGGTTACAACCCCCTGCAAAACAACCTGAGCAAAAGCAAAAGAAGGAATAATAAGATAAAACAATAAGGTATAGATAAATTTTCTATAAATCATATTTAATTCAATTTTTGTATTTTAATATCCAAAATAATAGTTCCGCTATTTTCACCGGTAGTACTAATTACTTTAAACATTCCGGTTCGTCCGCCCCGTACAAACGAATAAATATCGCCCGGGGCAAGGTCTTTGGCTTTACGCTTACCACTTTCAAAAGCAAACGAATGGGCTATTAAAAGGCTGTCATTATGAGCTGTATCAAAATCATCGGTTGAAATATCTAATGGCGAAGGAGAGTATCGTGTGGTATTAATTGTTGTCCAGTTTGATATTGCATATTCTCCAGGAAAGGGTTCATCTCCAATATTAGCTCCGGGTGAAGCTATCGTCCACTTATCTAATTTATCAAAATCATCATAGTATGAAACAATATCAATAATTGCTGAATTATTATAAGCCTCCACGAGATTATAAACCGTACCATCTTTTA
>DATFIZ010000068.1:0-81394 GCA_035269575.1 Bacteroidales bacterium
GAAATCAGAACCACCTTTACCACCACCCATTGGAAGGGTCGTTAAGGAATTCTTAAAGATTTGCTCAAAACCTAAAAACTTAAGTCCGCTCAAGGTTACACTCGGGTGAAAACGCAATCCGCCTTTATATGGGCCAATGGCGTTGTTAAACTGAACACGGTAACCTATGTTAACATGCACTTTACCATTATCGTCGGCCCAGGGCACCTTAAAAGTTAATACCCGGTCGGGCTCAACAATTCGTTCAATAATACTGGCTGCTTCGAACTGAGGATTTTGGTTATATATTTCCTCAATCGATTCTAATACTTCGCGTACAGCTTGCAAATACTCCGACTCGCCCGGATGTTTTTGCTCTAGCTCAATCATTAATTTATCTACATTCATAGTGACAAGGTTTTAATATAATAAAAGTTAATACCCTACTGTTAATTGATTAACAATACAAATTTAGTTTTTATTTAATTATAAATTAACCGCTATTATATATTATATAACACAGATTTGCATGATTTTTATCAGGTATAAAAGATGGCATCCAGACCAGAGATTAATAACGAATAACAACTTTCCAACTTGCAGGTTCAGTAATTTCAATTTTTAATTCATACTGATTCATTACTGTATTAAATTTATTAGGAGCTGAGAATTCTATCGTTGCTTCAAAAGGAAAAATGACATTTTCAAATCCACAAAAACTTGCTGAATTATAAAACTGACCATTAATTGCATTAATATACAAATCATCAACTATGGTTGTTTTCACACCATCTCGTTGAAACTCAAATTGTATTCGATAAGGGGTTAATAATTCATTTTTATGAAAAGAAACTCCTGCAATACCTATCTTTCTATGAATATTATAAGGTTTCTCTTCTACTTCTCTTAAGAAATGATCATTTTTCCATATCCCATATATTTTCTCTTTTTTAGAAAAATTGTATAAATATCCTTTCCCATGTTTTTCCCCATTTTTCCAACGTCCTTCATAATAATTTCCATCACTCCAGGTATATTTGCCCAGACCATGAGGGAATCCTTTTTTAAAACGACCCTCATAAACATCCTCTCCTTTGGCAACACCCTTGCCATGTGCCAATCCCTTTTTACATTCACCTGAGTATTCACCCGAGATGCTTTCTAAGAGAACTTTACAAGAGTTATTATTATCCTGACTAAAGGTCAGTGTTCCGAAAAGTAAAAATATCCAAACAAATACAATTGACTGATTCATCATCACCGAATAAATAAAAATCTTAACCTTATATTATGAGCAAAGCTATTTTTGTACTTTGGTTTTAAGTATAACCCCTGTATTGTTTTTCCCATCAATTTGGATAAGTATCGGTTTTTCAAAACGGACGTGTCTCAGATACTTATTTTCAAAAAACGCTTTATGCTGGTTTAAATAATCAATATCATAAAAACCTTCGTTAATATATGGATTTATGGTAAAGTAGCCTACCCGGAAAGAGGTTAAGTTTTGAAAAAAATGAGTCCCCTGGCTTGGGTCTATGCGATAATTTTCCAGTCCCGACTCAACAATAACCCTTGCTTGAGAAATTTGAGCCCATTTTACGGGAATACCCAGCGACGAATCAGCCGAACCCCAACGGCCGGGACCAACTAAAACATAATTTCGCTTTTCATGCATAAACTTCTCATTTAGGGCACCAATCTCAGAGGCAATAATTTTTGTATCTAACGATTTAAAGGCTTCCGGTTTAACATAAACAAAATCATAAACATCATCAATGCGGCCATTCCCAAGTGCCGATTCACAATAAATGATGGTGTCTTCTTCTTTTACCTCATCCAGGTCAAAATCATTTACCTGATCGTTTTCAACAATAGGCCTTATTTGTAAAAAGTTAAACACATAGGGTTGATCCTTTTCAACATTTAAGTCAACAGCAAATTCAATCTCAATAGGGTTACCCATTTCCTTCTGTCCAACCTCAAGGAGCGTTCTAAGAATCTCTGCTAAAGGAAAAACTTCATGTTTAAGAATGTTGGCATAAGTAATAATCCGTTTACCTTCATAAAAAATACCATCCCGTAACATATTGTTCTCAAAATCATAAGTAGAAGCTGCAAATTTTAAGGATGCATCATTTTCTGCCTCTTTAATATCCATTCGAACCAAATTAATACCATCATCTATTGAAGGGTAAAATTTTGTTGGACACATATCCAATGCATAAAAATGTTTTTGCGTGTCTTTTAAGGCCATTTCCGGATTTGAAAGCTGTAATATTTTTTTGGGATGTCTGGGCGAAAAGCGCAAAGATATTCCTCCATCTACAATCTGTTTCCCTAATCCATAAGCAATATTTGCAATTCCTTCTTCAGACTTTTCCGGTTCGATAGGATAGAAGTTAATGGATCGAGCTACTCCTGAGATGGTAGGATAAAAACGATTACCAAACTGAGTACCACACACTTCCTGTAATATGATACCCATTTTTTCTTCATCAATAACATTCGAAGTTGCAGCCATATAGGCCTTACTGCTTTTATAATATACTGAGGCATAAACACATTTAATAGCATCCGAAAGCATTTTAATCATTAGGGTGCCGTTTGAGGTTTTAGGAATCATGTAGGTTGAGTATATACCTGCAAATGGCTGATAGTGTGAATCCTCCAGCTTAGATGAAGATCTGATGGCTACCGGATTTTGGATCACAGAAATAAAAGCATATAAATCCTGATAAACTCTGCTTGGAAGCTTTGCATTTATAAAATGTTCCAATATTTTTTCATCAGACTGATCTGACATCGCAATCTTATAAAGATTGTTGTCTTCCATAAATTCATCAAATATATCTGTGCTTAAAACAACCGTTCTGGGAATAGTAACAATAACACCCTTAAATTTATTAAATATCTGATTCTTTTTAATGATTGAATTTACAAATGCCAATCCCCTGGCTTTCCCTCCAATCGATCCATCCCCAATTCGTGAAAAGATAAGATATTCGTCAAAACTATTTTTATCAAATTTAGCAATGACTCCACGTCCCTTGCTCATCCTGTAGCTTGATATAGCCCGATAAATATAGGTTCGAGCATCTTTAAGGCTTTTAAAATCTTCAAGCGATAAAAATTTAAACAACTGAGCAATAGGAAAAATAGCCCGGGCATTTAACCACTTCGATAAATCATTCCTGCTGGCATGGTATTCCAGTGATTTATCGGGAATGGTAAGCAACAAATTTTGTAATGATTGTAAATCAGAAGCATGCCCAATAGGTTTTAAAGTATCCGGATCACGGAATACAAACTCACCAAATGCAAATTGTTTAATAATATAATTTCTTAGTTCAATGGATAATGTTTTAGAATATTTATGGATAAAACCTACACTTAATTCATCTGCATATTTTTTATTTTCCATATCAGACGACTGAAGGAGTAAAGGCATAAATTCATCATCCTCTTTCACTTTTTTACATAACTTTATTCCTGCCAATTTATCTTTAACGCCATTGCGTGGATAAGTTATATCAGAGATGATACCCAACATGTTATACTTATACTTTTCGTATATCTCTATGGCCTGTTCATAGTTTGTAGCCAGAAGGATTTTGGGTCGCCCTCTCATTCTCAACATACGTTGATGTTCATTAAGCGCCTCGCGCATGTATTCTTTCGATTGTTTAAATATGATTTTATAAATATTAGGCAGATAACTGGAAATATACCGGATAGAGTCTTCTACCAAAAGTATCGTTTGTACTCCAACCACTTCAACATCATGTTGAACATTCATCCGGTCCTCAATCAATTTTATAATCGCTAATAATAAATCGGCATTCCCCAACCAACAAAACACATAATCAATAGCACTTAGATCTTCTTTTTCTAAGCGCATAGTAACCTCTCTTGAAAAATGAGTAAGTACAACAATAGGAATATTAGGATATAAAGACTTAATTTCTTTAGCAAAGTTAAATGTATCATTATTTCCAATACGTAACATTGTAATAACCAGGTCTATATTATCCGTTCTAAGGATCTCAAATGCCTGCTCTGGTGAATTTGCTAAAATAAAAATGGGCGGATACCTTAAATTTAATGCAACATATTCATTAAATATCTGTTCGTCGATACGACCATCTTCTTCGAGCATAAAAGAGTCATAGTTACTGGCGATTAACAACACCTTATGAATTCTACGCTGCATTAAAAGATTAAATGAAGTATCGTTAAAATCTATCTTTAAGTTATCTTGTTGGTTGGTATAAAAACTCATACTAAATTCTTTTCTAATTATTTATTATTTGTTCGTGTAATGGAAGCAATCCTCTTTCTTCCATCCATTGTGATGGTTAATGGTTTTTTAAAGGTCACATGTTTAAAATACCTGGTTTCTTCCACCACTTTTTGATTTTCTAAGATATCCCACGAGATATAATCCTTTAATGATTTATGATTTACAGAAAAATACCCGACATTCATCGAGGTAACATTATGGAAAAAATGCGAGCCCAGGGATGCATCCAGCACAAAATCATCAAGACTCATTTCAACAATAATCTTAGCATTTGAAATTTGTGGCCACGAAACAGGTATTCCAATAAATTTATCACGCGTTCCCCATCTACCCGGTCCTATTAACACATACTGCTTCCCGGCTTCCTGCATCTTTTGATTTAACATCTCTATTTCACGGGCCATTTCTACTGTATGTGTATTATTAAATTTTTCAGGAACTACATATATAACATCCCTGATGTTTTGAAGTTTCCCATTACCCATAGTTTTTTCTGAAAAAAGTACTAAATCTTTTTCATCAATTTTTTCAATATCAACTTTAAAGTCATCTTCGTTACAAACCAAGGGTTTAATCTGTAATAAATAAAAAGATGCCAATCCATTTTTATCTTTTTCCAAATCAACGGCAAACTCTATCTCAACAGGGGAGCCCAACGATTCTTTAACAATATCAAGGATAACATTAATGGTTTTGGCTAAAGGAATATATTCGTATTTTAAGATATTGGCAAAATTAATTATTCGTGGTCCATAGCTATCCAATCCTGGTGTAATTACGTCGTTATCGGGGTTATAAACAGAGGCCAGGTGCTTCAATGTTTTGTGTTTTTCTGATTCGCTAATATCTAGTTTTATTAATCCTGCATCTTCGCCTTCAAGTATATTAATATCTGTTTTAGATAGATTAACGGCATAAAAATACAGTTGAGAATTTTTATATAAATCTTTTTTTGAGACAATTTCGAGGGTTGGGTAGGAAGGTGAAAAACGAAAAGCTTTTTCTCCTTCCACAACATACTGACCTAAGCCTAAAGCAGCTACAGCAAAGCCCTCATCGGGTTTCATATGAGCAACCGGATAAAAATTATGGGATTGAGCTGTACCACTAATATGCGGATAATAATATTCGTCAAACTGATTTCCAACCACTTCCTGCAATACCACAGCCATTTTCTCTTCTTCTATCTTGTGTCCTATAGCCTTAAAATAAGTACGGGCATTTTTAGAATAAATCGAGGCAAACACAAGCTTAATAGCATTCATTAATTGTTCGTACTTTATTTCAAAATCGGGATGATTATTTGGTAAAATATACGTTTCAAAAATTCCTGAAAAGGGCTGGGTAATACTATCCTCAAACAAGCTTGACGAACGAACTGCAATAGGTTTATTTATTTTCTCAACGAAAGTTTTTAGTCTTTTCTTTAAGCTGTAGGATAATTCTCCCCGTATAAATTTTTTACGCAACACCTCATAATTGTGTTCATTAAAAATGGTGTCTTCCAGTTTGTTTACCTCAATAAACATATCGAATTCATCGGTACCAATAATACTTGTGCGAGGAGTACGGACATTAATTAACGGTAGTAATTCTTTAAACTTAAAATTATAAATTAATGTGTTGATAAAAGCCAATCCTCTTCCCTTTCCTCCTAATGCACCAGAAGCCAGGCTCACAATGTTACTCTCTTCGAGAAGAGCCGATTCGCTAAAGTTTACAATTTTTCCTTTGTCCTGTTCAGTCCGGTATAACTTAAGAATATTAATTAGAAAATCCCTTAATTGTTTTGGACTTTCAAAATCGGTTATTTTTAAAGGATTAATTATTTTGGCTATCTGAATCTCTCCACGAGCCATCAACCACAAGGAGAATTGATTTTTTACGGCATGATAAATTAATGAATCTTCGGGTACGGTTTTTAAATAAGCCTCAAATTCGGCCATAGACTTAGCCACGGCAATTTGTCGTCCCTGATTATCGCGATACACAAAATGTCCGAAGCCTAAATGATAATTAATAAAACTTTTTAAATCCTGCAGTAATGTTTCAGAATTCTTATTAATAAAATTTGATTTTATTTCATAGGTTTTTTTTGCATTCTCGGGGTTTGAAGATTGTAATACCGTAGGTAAGTTGGTGATATTTTGTTTGATATATTGTATTAATTCAAATCCTGCATTGTTATCTAATAACCCATTTTTAGGGAAACTAACATCAGAAATAACACATAAAAAATAGTCACGATAGTTTTCAAAAACATCCATTGCCTCTTCGTAGGTTCCTGCAAGAAGAATTTTAGGCCGAGTTCGTAATTTTAATACTTTATATAAGTCATCGGTATTAACATCTTCAATCAACCGCTGTGTTTGCTCCATAATAATCTTATACAACATGGGTAGATAACGGGAGTAATATCGAGGAGAATCTTCTATAAGCAAAATTACACGGGTAAGTCCAATTTTAGTATCATTTTCAACATTAACCTGGTCTTCGATTAATTTTACCATAGCAAAAAACACCTTAGAATCACCATTCCAGATAAACAACTTATCAATATGCGATAAGTCTCTTTTCTGATCTTCGAGTTCAGCAAGATCACTATTATTATTTAGCAACAAAAAAACCGGAATATATGGATATTTACTTTTTAAGGTAGCGGCCATTTTCAAAGGAGTACTTTTATCGACACCCAGCATTAAAATGACCATATCAAAATGTTTGGATTCGAGGGCTTCCAAGGCTTCATCCCTATTTGAAACACCGGTAACTCTTGGCATCGAGGTTAGGTTAAGCTGATAATACTCGCCCAGAATATGATCCGAAAATCGTCCTTCTTTCTCGATGCTATAAGCATCGTATAAATTGGCAATAAGAAGAATTTCTTTTACTTTAAACGGCATTAAATCATGTAGTAAATCACGATCGGCATTATGTTTATTCAAAAACTTTTGTAATAATTGGCGGCTATTTAAAACTTTTTCAGCACCTTTAGTTTCTGATTTTATTTTTTCACGTTTAGCTTCCTGCTGTTTGATTATGTCCTTTGCTCTATAACTATTAATAAATCCTGAAATTAAATTCGATAAATTAACAAGTAGATCTCGTTCCTCCTGCAAAAAAGGTCCCTCATATCGTTTAGTAAATTCTTTCAGGTATGAAATTTCAATAACTCCTTCCTCGCCATCTATGGTTTGAAACGGCTGCTTTTGCATCCATTGGGTTTCTCTAAACCCCGGACTATGGTATTCTTGATCGTCAAAAATTATTCGTGCAACAGCATCCTCAGGGTATAGCCAGGCTTTGGGCAGTATTAACACAATTTTTTGTAACGATTCCTCAACAGATTTTCCTTCTTTTATAATTTTAGTCGTTTGATTGATACAAGATAATTCTTTTAGCCGTTCTTTATTTTCGGCTATCAGCTTACTAAAATCATTATTGGGCTGTAATTTGTCATCCATGAGAGAGAAATTAATATTCTTTATCCAATATAATATATAATTATATAAATATAAACGATTTTTAAACTGAATAAAAATATTTATCTACCTAAAAAAGTTTAAAGGTATTGACAAAAAAACGAGCTACCGATTAGGATAGCTCGTCATTATCATAGGATAAAATATTTTTATATCTTCCAGGTTGTCCCGCTTCTTAATAAATCATCAACATTTTTAATGGATGAATCGGACTGAATCATTTCAATCTGTTCTTGAATGCTTTGATCATAGGTACGTGCTTTAACATTTCGTATAACGCCAAAAGCAACAGGATACTCCGGATAGCGCATATTAGCCAGCATAAGGTGAATCCCCGGGTTTTCATTTTCGGCATTATGAACAAGAATATCTTTTTCAGTATAATCTGTTCCCAGCTCTACTACTTTAAGCCTCATATTATCGGCATCAAGAATTAACCCTTTATCCTTATTTTTGCCAAAAATCATTGGTTCTCCATGTTCCAAAATTATTGTACGATCTTCTTTATGTTCTCTATCGGTTAATGCAGCATGCGTTTTATCATTATAAATCACACAATTCTGCAGTACTTCTACTACTGATGCTCCTTTATGCCTGGCCGATTCGACAAAAATCTTCTGTGATAGTTTCAGATTATTATCGATGGAACGAGCAAAGAATTTACCCTGGGCTCCAATTACTAACTCTCCCGGATGAAAAGGATGTTCTACTGTTCCATAAGGAGATGTTTTTGTAATAGCTCCAAATTTTGATGTGGGTGAATATTGCCCTTTGGTTAATCCATAAATTTCGTTGTTAAATAATATAATATTTATATCAACATTTCTTCGTACAACATGAATAAAATGATTTCCACCAATGGCTAACGCATCACCATCACCTGTAATTTGCCATACACTTAAATCAGGATTTGCAACTTTAACTCCAGATGCGATTGCAGAAGCACGACCATGAATACTATGAAATCCGTAAGTATTCATGTAGTAAGGGAAACGTGAAGAACACCCTATACCAGAAATAAAAGCAAATTTCTCTTTAGGTATTTCTAACTCTGGTAAGGCTCGCTGAATAGCATTCATAATTGCGTGATCACCACATCCAGGACACCATCTTACTTCCTGATCACTCTTAAAATCTTTTGCGGTTAATATATTTTGATTTTCAGCCATATCTATTCCTCCAATAATTTTTGGAAATGTTCAACTAATTCAACAATAGTAAAAGGTAATCCTTGAACTTTGTTATATTGTAAATATTTAAATTCAGGATTTGTCATACGGAGATAATTGGCAAATTGTCCCATGTTATTTTCACAAACAACAATTTTATCAAACTTACTAAAAACTTCTGCAGTATTTTCAGGTAAAGGTTTAATATAATTAAAGTGTGCAAGACTAATCTTTTTACCATCATCCTGCAACTGATTAACTGCTGTAACTAAATGACCATAAGTTCCGCCCCATCCAACAACCAATAAGCTTCCTGAATCTTCGCCTTCAACTTCAAGTTTAGGTATAAATTTATTTACGCGTTGAACTTTCTCTTCACGTATGTTAACCATTTTTTGGTGGTTCAGCGGATCGTGAGAAACAGAACCCTTAAGTTCATCTTTTTCAAGACCTCCTACGCGATGTTCCAATCCTTTAGTACCGGGTATAGCCCATGTACGAGCTAATTTTTCCACCTCACGTGCATAAGGTTTCCAGTCTTCTTTAACTTCTTTTACAATTGGAGGTTTAATTGATGGATATTCGGCCATGTCAGGGATTTTCCATGGTTCGGAACCATTGGCAATAAATCCGTCAGTTAATAAAATTACTGGGGTCATATGTTCAACGGCAATCTTAGCTGCAACAAACGCATAATGGAAACAATTTGATGGAGAACTTGCAGCAATAGCCACTACCGGGCTTTCGCCATTTCTTCCATACAATGCTTGCATTAAATCCGACTGTTCCGGCTTTGTTGGGAGCCCTGTTGATGGACCACCACGCTGCACATCGACAATTACTAATGGTAGCTCTGTCATTACAGCTAAACCAATAGCCTCTGACTTAAGTGCTAAACCAGGGCCCGAAGTTGTTGTTACCGCAAGGTCTCCGGCAAAACTTGCACCTATAGAGGTACAAATTCCTGCTATTTCATCTTCGGCCTGAAATGTTTTTACACCCAAATCTTTTCGGGCAGATAACTCTTGTAAGATTTCTGTTGCCGGTGTAATAGGATAAGAACCACAAAATAATTTAAGGTTAGCCTTTTCTGCTGCAGCAATAAATCCCCATGCGGTTGCAATATTACCATTAATATTTCGGTAAGTTCCTTTGTCAATTTCTGCAGGACTTACATTATAAGAAGGAGTCATGTGCTCCTTTGTTTCGGCATAATTATAACCTGCATGAAGCACCTTCTTGTTGGCTTCAATAACTAAAGGTTTCTTTTTAAATTTCGACTCAAAAAAGTCCTCAGTATAATTTAATGGTCTATCAAATATCCAAAAAACCATCCCTAAGGCAAACATATTCTTGCTCCTTAAAATACTTTTAGGATCGAGTCCCATATCTTTCAAAGCTTCTTTTGTTAATGAAGAGATGGGAGCTTTAATGATATTAAAACGATCAAGCTTATCTTCTTTGATAGGGTCATCTGTTTTGAATCCGGCTTTCTTAAGGCCTCTCTCATCAAAACTATCTTCATCAAGAATAATTGTACCTCCATCCTTAACCCATTTAGCATTAGCTTTAAGTGCTGCAGGGTTCATTGCTACTAAGATATCAGCATAATCGCCTGGAGTTTTAACTTTTGTTTTCCCAACGTGAACCTGGAACCCGGAAACACCGCCAATAGTTCCTTGAGGAGCTCTAATTTCGGCCGGATAATCAGGGAATGTTGATAAATCATTACCAATAAACGCTGAGGTATCTGAAAACAATGTTCCGGTAAGTTGCATGCCATCGCCTGAGTCTCCGGAAAACCGAATTACGACATCTTCTTTTTCAATGGCATCTGCTTTTTTACTCATAATAATTAAATTTAGTAGATTATATTTAACAGACGTTTACAAAATGTAAATGCATATAAAACAGGCATCCTGTTTCATATGCATTTTCGAAATTTATTACTATACTATTATCGTTTGTCTCTATAATAATAGAATTAAATTAATTCTTTTACAAAATTAAGTAATGTTAATTAATTATTAATTATTTTTCGGTTAATTTTTCCTCTAAAATATATGATTTTTCTCATTATTTTAGGCGAAATTTGTTTGAACTAAAAAACGTTACAAATCAATTAATTACAACTAAGAAAATGGCATTAATAAAAACAGTAAGAGGTTTTAGGCCTCAGTTTGGTAAAAATTGTTTTCTGGCGGATAATTCAACCATTGTTGGTGATGTTATAGTGGGTGACGATTGCAGTTTTTGGTTTAATTCAGTGATAAGAGGGGATGTAAATTCAATCCGAATAGGAAACAAAGTAAACATCCAGGATGGAACAGTTCTTCATTGTTTATTTGAAAAATCTACTATTCATATTGGGAATAATGTTTCTATAGGCCATAATGTAATTATTCATGGATCAACCATTCATGACAACGTTCTTATTGGTATGGGGGCAATAATAATGGATGATGCAGATATTGGTGAAAATTCGATAATAGCAGCAGGAGCAATTGTTTTGAATGGAACTAAGGTTGAACCCGGCAGTATTTATGGAGGTGTACCGGCTAAAAGAATAAAATCCGTTAATCAGGAACAAACCAAAGAGATGATAGAAAAAATTGCTAATAATTATCTAATGTATGCTAAATGGTATGAAGAGTAATTATATCTGATTTAAAGTATAATTTTGATTGGTTATCTTTTTCAAAAAACTATTTAAAACCTTGATATTCCCGTTTGTATAAAATTCATAGTTTGACATACCTCTATTCTGAGGAGTTAATAAATTTTCCTTTTTTAAAATATTATAGGTTTGTTTTGCTACTGCAGGTGCAGGATCTAAAATTTTCACCTGTGAAGGTAATATCTTCTCCAGTACAGGCATTAAAAATGGATAATGAGTACACCCTAAAACCAAATGATCAATATTCTTTTCGATAAAAGGAATAATTAATTTTTTAAGATGCTTTTCGGTTTCTTTATCATAAATAAGCCCATTCTCAACAATATCCACTAATTTTTCACCTACTTTAATATTAACGTTTACATCTTTGGCAAATCGTTCGGTAGTTTCCCGGTATAATCTGCCATTAAAAGTACCTTCAGTTGCTAACACGCCAATACTTTTTGTTTTTGATTCTAACGAAGCAGGTTTTATAGCAGGTTCCATACCAATAAAAGGTATTTTGTATTTTACTCTTAAAAAATCAATGGCTGCTGCTGTTGCAGTATTACATGCCACAACAATAATTTTACATTGTTTTTCTATAAGAAAATCTACATTTTTTTGAGCCAGTTCTATTATTTCATGCTCTTTTTTGGCTCCATAGGGACAGTTCGCACTATCAGCATAATAAACAACAGACTCTTCAGGTAAAATTTTAACAACCTCTTTCCACACAGATACCCCACCAACTCCGGAATCAAAAATACCTATCGGGCGTGAATCACTCATTTTATTTCGATAGTATAAAAAGACCATCTTTAACGTTAAAGATGGTCATAAAATTTTACTGAAATAAATTACTCAATTCCCAGTTCTTCTTTAACTAAGGGAAGAATATCAATGCTTTGTTCGGAAAAGTAAACAACACTTCCTGCTGTTATATCAAACACATAGGTAAAACCATTTGCTTTAGCTACTTTTTCAATAGCTTTTTCGGCTTTTTCCATAATGGGTTGAAACAATTCTCTCTCCTGCTGTTGTAGGTCTTGTTGAGCAGTAGATTGAAACTCCTGAATGCGACGTTGCATTTCCTGAATTTCACTTTCTTTGGATTGACGAACTAATTCAGAATATGATTCCTGTTTTTCCAAATAAGTGTTTACTTTATTTTGGTATTCGAGCTGCATGGTTTCCATTTCTTGCTGGAGCATTCTGCTATAATTCTGTAACTCGGCTCTGGCACTATCTCTTTCAGGCATCAATGATAGCAATTCATTGGAATTGACATGTCCAAATTTATATTCTCCTTTCTGTGCATAAGATCCAGAAAATGAAAACATAACAATTACTAATAATATTCCTAAATACTTTTTCATAAGTTCTTCTTTTTAAGTTATATTCAAATTTATAAAATTAATTCTTATACCCTAATTTTTCAAGTACTTCGTCACTTTTATCATATTTTGGATCGGTAAATAAAACATTCGTGCCTGTAGCTGTATCAAAGATAATGGCATAATTTCCTGATTGTGCAATATCCTGAATAACAGTATACACCTCATTCTGAATTGGTTTTATCAGTTCTTCACGTTTTTTAAATAATTCTCCGTTTGTGCCAAAATACTTACGCTGTAAATCTTTTACCGCCTTTTCTGCATCATTTATCTCAGCTTCTCGTTGTTTTATCATTTCATCCGTTAATAAAACTTTTTCCGCTTGAAAATCTTTATACATCCTGTCTATATTCTTATATTCTTCCTCAATTTCTTTCTGCCACACATTGGATAAATCGTTCAATTTATTCTGAGCTGCCTTATAAGAAGGTATATTGCTTAAAATATATTCTGTATCAACATATGCAAATTTCTGGCCAAAAATAAAATTCGGCACAACAAAAAGCAAAATAAAGAATACAAAGCGTTTCATAATAGAAAATTTGATGGATTAAAATTGCTGTCCTATAACAAAGTGGAACTGACTTCCACTTGCATCTTCGTTTCCTGGGATGTTATCAAATCCATACCCCCAATCAACACCCAGTAAGCCAAACATGGGTAGGAATGCTCGTAAACCAAATCCTGCTGACCTTTTAATTTTGAATGGATTATAATCCTTAATATCTGACCATGCATTACCTCCTTCAACAAAAGCAAGCAAATATACAGTAGCCTGAGGTTTTAAAGCTATAGGATAACGTAATTCGAAATTAATTTTCTCGTAAACATTCCCTGCATCTTTGCCGTTTCTGTCTACAGGAGTTAGCGACCCATTTTCATAACCTCTTAAAGCGATGGTTTCAACACCATACAAACTATATCCAGAAAGACCATCACCTCCCATATTAAACCTTCCAAAAGGAGTATAACCAATATCTTTATTGTAATACCCCAGATAACCAAACTCTGTATTAGTTGCTAATACCAAATCATCCCAGACTCTTAAATACCAGGCTCCTTTATATTTCCATTTATGATACTCTACCCAATTAAATTTACGCAAATTTACTTCCTCTTCAATTGCATTCTGAATTAAAACATCTTTTTCTTCCTGGGCATAAGTATCCCAGTCATCATAATCATTCGGTACCTCATTTACAATTTGTCCGCGCTCATTATTTGACAAACGCCAAAAATTATCTTCTTTGAACAATGAATAAGGGGGAGTAAATTGTAATGATAAAGAAAAGGATGACCCTGAACGTGGATAAATAACCTGGTCGGTTGAATTTCTTGCAAAAGTTGTAGTTAAACTAAGGTTATTTGCATCTCCATTATTAATAATAAATCCTCCCCAATCATTTAAAATAAATCTTTGATAGGATATTGAGTTTGACACCGTAAAATAATCATCAGGCCATTTTAACCTTTGACCCAAACCTATTGAGGCTCCAAAAATTTTCAAGAATTCTTCGCCAACCTGGTAGAAATAATTGGTGGTTTTTTGAACACTATAATATGCAGACACCGAGAAAGAGTTGGGTTTCTTACCCCCAAACCAAGGTTCTACAAAATTAAAACTATAGGCTGAATAATATTGCCCATTGGTTTGAGCTCTTAAGCTTAACGTTTGTCCATCGCCTGAGGGGATAGGCCTCCATGCCCCTTTTTCAAATATCTTACGGGCAGAGAAATTACTAAATCGGAGTCCCAGGGTACCAACAAACATTCCTGCGCCCCATCCTCCTGAAACTTCGAGCTGGTCGGTAGATTTCTCCACTACAGAATAATCCAAGTCTACGGTTCCTTCAGCCTGATTGATATTGGTTGGTTCAATACCAAACTGTTCCGGATCGAAATAATCCAACTGAGCCAATTGTCTTTGCGAACGCATAATATCGCTTTTACTAAACAACTCACCAGGGCGAGTGTATAATTCTCTTCGGATAACATGTTCGTTTGTTTTAGTATTTCCGGCAATGTTTACTTTGCTTAAACGAACCCGTTTCCCTTCATGAATACGTAACTGAATATCTACTGAATCGTTCTCAACTTTTTGTATCGATGGATTAACATTAAAAAATAAGTATCCATTGTCTAGATACAAGTTGCTAACTGCATCTTCGTCAATATTTAATCGTTCATTAAGCATTTCAATATCAAAGGGATCCCCTTTTTTTATTTTTAATATGGCATTCAACATAGGAGTTGAATATATAGTGTTTCCAACCCAGTCAATTTTACGAAAGAAATATTGATCTCCCTCGTTTATCTCTATATCAATTGCTATTCTTTTTTCATTTACTTGATAAACACTATCTCTAACTATTTCTGCATCTCTATACCCTTTAGCATTATACTCAGTTATAATTTTTTCTTTATCTTCTTCATATAAATCAGGAATAAACTTGGAAGGTTTAAAAAAGTTAAGATTAACTTTTTTGGTTTCGTCCATAGTTCTTCGCAGCTTTCCATTTGAAAATACGGTATTACCATAAAAATTAATATCCTTAATTTTTATTTTTTTCCTTGGGTCAATATGAATTTTTAATTTAACATTATTCAATTGGGTGGTATCATCAATCTGAACAATATCAACACTTGCATTTGAAAACTTTTTCTCTTTCAGATAATCTAAAATAGTTCTTTCTGCTCTATTTATAAGATTTTCTGTTACCTGCATTCCTCTTTTAAGTTCCAGTTTCTCGCGAATATCCTTTTCAAAAGATTTCTTCACCCCATTAATTTCTAATTCAGAGAGTCTGTTTCTTTCCATTAAAAAAATCTCAAGGCTTATACTGTCAAGTACCACATCAGTAATTGATATTTTTACATCAGAGAAAAGCCCCTGACTCCAAAGTTTCTGAATAGCATCGGTAATATCATCACCAGGAACAGTAATTTCCTGCCCCACATTTAATCCAGAAAGATTGACAAGAATATTCTTATCCAGATATTTTATTCCGGCAACTGATATCTCTTTTATAATATATTCTTCAGGATTTTCATAATTAGCGATGGGTAATGAAGAATAATTAATTTTCTGGGCTACTATTTGTATACTTAAAAATGAAAGAATTATGACAGGTAAAATCTTTTTTAACATTCTATCTCAACAGTTTTAATTTAATTAATTTTTTATTTGTTCACTTGTTTTACCAAAACGTCGCTCTCTTTTCTGATAATCTATTATTGCATTATATAAGTCTACCTTTCTAAAGTCTGGCCATAAAACGTCGGTAAAAAATAATTCTGTATAAGCTATTTGCCAGAGTAAAAAATTACTAATTCTGCACTCCCCGCTTGTTCTAATGAGTAAGTCAGGTTCCGGCATTCCGCTTGTATTTAAATAATTTTCAAAATACTTATTATCAATACGCTCAATATTAATCTTTTGTTTTTGATTCTCTTTTAAAATATTTTTAACAGCATTTAAAATTTCCCATCTGGCACTATAATTAAGTGCCAGAACTAATGATAATCCTGTATTTTTTGCTGTTTTCTTTTTAATTTCCTGCAAATTTTTATTTACATCTTTTGGCAAATCCTCAATGTCGCCAATAGTTAATAAACGAACATTATTTTTAATTAGTGTATCGGTCTCTGCATTAATTGTAGCAACCAAAAGAGACATTAAAGCATCTACTTCCTGTTTTGGTCTGTTCCAGTTTTCGGTAGAAAAGGCATATAGGGTAAGATATTGAACTCCTAACTCTCCGGCACCTTCAACGGTTTCTTTTACAGCTTTCACTCCGTTTTTATGCCCAAAAATCCTTGTGTTTCCTTTCTTTTGTGCCCATCTGCCATTTCCATCCATAATAATAGCAATATGTTCAGGCACCTTTTTACTATCAATCTTTTCCTTTAAATCCATTGCTCAATCAATCATAAGTCGGACAATCAATCCTATCTCTAAAAATCTTATAGGTGAAGAAAACGCCAAAAAACGAATACCAGTCATCATTGTGTATAACTGGTGTGTTCACTTCGTCCTGGATATTTATTACTCCATCTATTTCATCATTAAATGTTTTACTGTAACTCCATTCAACACCTAAAGTTAAGCGCTCAAAGATATTATATTTAATTCCTAATCCAAAAGGAATTGTAACTGGATTTTCAAAACCTTTTGAATTAATTAAATAGTTTACTCCAACTCCTGCAAACATAAACGGAGAAAATCTTTTTTTATTTTTTTTAATATACCCAGAGCTATTATAAGGAAGGAAATTAAACTCTAAAATCATGGAGACATCAAAATATGGAGTAGAAAAGGAGGCTCCTCTTTGTTGATTTTCAAGGGTTGAAAAATCTGTATCATTCCCTTTTAATTTTCCGTATGAGGATTTTAATGTTGAGGTTAAATAATCACTCAGATTATATTTCACAAGGATTCCTATAGCGGGTGAAGGAGAATAAAACAATCGTGAAGTATTAATATCTCCCTGATAATAAGAAGTCCCAAAAAGAAAGCCCAGTTCAGTTTTGCTTTGTGAAAACACACTTATTCCCCACAGAAAGGAAATTAAGAACAATAAATATTTTTTCATATAAATTAATATCGGATTTTTGGTTTCCTGCTCTTTTGCTTAATTTTATATGAAACGTATATTGTCGTTAAATAGTATAAATCATTAGATTCTGATAATTCGGGGCTAAAGCCATCTATATAATCAGTGGTTGTAATACGGGGTGAAAATTCCATACCGATAAAAAGATCGCTTCGCAAGGGATATTTGGCCCCAATGCCTACCGGTAATACAAGCGCCAGGTTTTTACTATCATTAAAACGATCACTACCTACGAAATTTTCTTTTGCTTTTGGCTTAAAATATGCCCCTCCGATACCGGCAAAAACATAAACATTTATAGAAGCATTAATTTTTTTCAACCCACTTCGAAGAGACATCGTTGAATAGGTTATTAATTGTTTTTCAGGGGTAATATGATATTCAATATGTCCATATAATTCAATTAGATTCGAAGAAAAAGCATAATCTCTTGTTTCGTTTTTAGAACTTTTATCCCAGCCGTAAAAATTTGCATAGGTAAGACTACCTTTAACAGCCAATCTATCTGTTAATCTATATCTATACCCAACCATTAAATTAGGACGGCTATAAGCAAAATCAACATCTAAAAGAATTGAAGCATCAGGATCTTCAGCTCCACCAATATCTCCAAAATAATTAGCTAATCCGATACCTCCGATTAACTCTTGTCGGTTTAACTTCCATCTCTGACCATAACTAAAAGATGGAAGTAGTAATAAAATTATAATTAAAAGGGAAAATTGTTTTTTCATTTTATTCATCTTCTTATTGCAAAGGTATCTATTTTCTAAAATTAAAAATAAATTCACTAATAATAAAATAATTTATTAATTATCTAGTCATTATAAACAATTGTACATTTATAAATGTTTCATCTTTTTTTTAATTTCTTTTATCAGCTCCCCACATCAGTTTATTTCTTAATGTTTTATAGAAACTTGTATTATTTAATTTTAGGAGTCTAATTTTAAAATCGGCTCTTTCAATTTTTAAATCCATTATGTTGTTAATAACAACCGATCGATGATCGATTGATGCAATATAATTAACCGCTCTACTCTCAAGTTTCAACTGAAGCTTACTACTATCAGGCAATACAATCGGTCGCACGGTCAAGTTATGCGGAGAAATGGGTGAGATAATAAAATTTCCGGAATTAGGAATAATTATTGGTCCTCCAACACTTAGAGAGTATGCAGTTGAGCCTGTTGGTGTGGAAATAATCAAACCATCGGCCCAGTATGTATTTAAAAATTCTCCATCGATATAAACATGAACCTTAATCATGGTTGAGTCTATTTTTTGAACGGCTATCTCATTTAATCCATAGGGAAAATCATCAAACACAGTAGCAGGGCTTTCCAATTTCAAAAGCGTTCTTTCTTCAATCGTATAATCACCTGTATAAATTGCTTCTAAAGCATTTTCAATTTCCTCTTTAGCTATAGATGCTAAAAATCCTAAGTTTCCTGTATTTATTCCAACAATAGGAATTCCGGAATCTTTTATAAGGGTTATTGCATCCAAAATAGTTCCATCACCACCAATACTAAACATTAAATCAGTATCTCTATCCAGCTCATGATATTTTCTAAAAGTTTTAATATTTTCAGGGGCAAGATTAATTTCGTTTATAAGGAAATTATAAAACTCCTGATGAACCAAAATAGCTGTATTATGATTCACCAGATTACGAAAAAATCTGAGAATATAATCTTTAAAACTTTTATCAAAGGGTCTACCAAATATTGCAACTTTCATGAAGGGTCTAATTGAGATTTAAAAACTGAGTTTTATCAAATATTTTGTATCATTCAAAAATCAAACCAAAGATACCTCTTACGTATTCAGATATCGCATAAACAACTCATATCTTGAATTATAAAGATCATTCTGTTCATCATACTCCATAAAAGAGGCTTTTATGCTGTAGTCATATCGATTAAATGTTTGAATAACAGGTGATATATCCGTTACATTTAATTTTAAGGTAATTTCCAGTTTGGTAGTTTCAGGTGCTGAATTCAAATACATACTTAAAATTTTAGCATTATTCGATTCAACAATTTGAGCAATCTCAGTCAAAGAATAATCACGTTCACTCAACTCCAAAACAATGATTCCACCAGGCTTTTCTATAGCTGTAATTTTTGAAAAATAATGCAAAAGCTCACTCATCCTAACCAAACCCATATATTTATTATTATAATCGAGAACAGGAACAACCGTAAGTTTAAGACGCCCGGCAATTTCCATGATTTCATAAACATGCTGGTCATAAAGTACAAAAGGTCTTAGCAAGGAAAGTCTATGGTTTCCTATAGATTCATCGGGTGCATTTAAATCATAAATATCGGCATCAGAGATAAGTCCTAAAAATTCTTCATTATTTACAATGGGTAAATGTGAAATACGAAATACTTCCATCCAATTTAAGGCTTCTACAGCTGTATCGGATGTAAGTAAAGAAGGTATCTCATCTGATATTAAATCTTTTGCCAACATATATATTCAGTTCAAAAAATACTCGTATTTTTGTTCAATTAACAAATAATACCCATTTAATGTTTATATAAAAAATAAATCAATGACCAGACTAAGTGTAAATATAAATAAAATTGCAACACTAAGAAATGCCAGAGGTGGAAATATTCCAAATGTCTTAGAAGCGGCAATCAATTGTCAGCGTTTCGGTGCACAGGGAGTGACGGTACACCCCCGCCCCGACGAGAGACATATCCGATATCGTGATGTTTATGATATCAAGCCCATTATTACTACAGAGTTTAATATTGAAGGGTATCCTTCAGAAAATTTTATTGATTTGGTATTAGAGATAGTCCCAACCCAGGTAACCCTTGTTCCTGATCCACCCGAAGCATTAACTTCGAATGCAGGATGGGATACCATTAAATATAAAAATCTTTTAAAAAAAGTAATTTCCAGATTCCATGCCAAAGGGATAAGAACATCCATTTTTATAGAAACAGATATTGAACGTATAAAAAATGCAAAAGACACAGGAACCGATCGGGTTGAACTTTATACTGAGCCTTATGCTGCCAACTATTCTATAAACCATGAACAAGCAATAGCTCCATTTATTAAAGCAGCCGAAGCTGCAAATAATCTGGGATTAGGATTAAATGCAGGCCATGATTTAAATCTTGATAATCTAAAATATTTTAAACATCACATTCCCGGTCTACTTGAAGTATCGATTGGGCATGCCTTAATTTCAGATGCATTATACTATGGACTTGAAAATACCATTCAGATGTATTTACGTGAATTAAAAAAATAAACTATGGATTTGTTTTTCAGGAAATTTGGCAATGGCCCCCCACTAATTATCTTACATGGACTTTATGGTTCATCAGATAACTGGGTAAGTTTGGGGAAGAAGCTATCTGCCGGTTTCGAGGTTTATTTATTAGATCAACGTAATCATGGCAAATCCCCACATTCACCACACCATAATTACCATTTACTGAAAGAAGACCTGAAGAAATTTATGGATAAGCAATCAATAGAGAAAGCAATTATTCTGGGTCATTCGATGGGTGGTAAAACAGCCATGTTCTTTGCCGTTGATTATCCGGAAAGAGTAAACAGCCTGGTTGTTGTTGATATTTCTCCAAAATCGTATATAGACACAAAATCAACGCAGTTACTTGTGCATTCAACCATTATCAACGCAATGTACAATGTCGACTTTAATCTTGTTAATAATCGCAGAGATATTGATAAAATGCTTTCCTCGGCTATACCGTCGAAAAAAGTACGTCAATTTTTATTAAAAAACGTAAGCCGCACGAAAGATAACCAGTTTAAATGGAGCCTAAACCTGGAAAGTATCAGCAACGAACTAACGAATATCATGGACGGGTTAGATACTGAGAAATTTAAAAAAGGAAAAGGAATTAGTGGCTTTCCTGTTTTGTTTATTAAGGGAGACCAATCTGATTATATTGACACTTCTGATAAAACAGCTATTGAAATTATTTTCCCATTTGCAGAAATAGAAACGATTCCCAATGCAGGGCACTGGCTACATGCTGAACAACCAGTTATATTTTTAAATACGATACGAAATTTTTTAGCCGGCTGAAAATGTTAATTCTTTGCAGATTCAACATTTTCGGATTCTATTAGCGGCTTCCCCTGATACCGCAGGAAGAGCTGTGCAATTGCCAGTACATCTTTTTCGCAATAGGTGACAATGCGATCAATATCTTTTTCTTTCCAATATACATCAGCTACCATACTCCCATCAATATCATCTTTAGGGGTTGGGATATTAAAAATATGGGTTAATAAGTTTAACGAGGTATAATGCTTATAATCACCAAATTTCCACAACTCCATGGTGTCTAAAAAAGTAACCTCCCAGGGTTTTTTCCCTGCCACATCAAGTATTACCGGTAACTTAATTCCGTTGATCAACATCCGCCTGGAAATGTAGGGAAAATCAAACTCTTTACCATTATGTGCGCACAAGTAAATACCATTATTTTTTGCATAGTATTTATTTAACATCTCAGCAAACTCGGTGAGTAAAAGTTTCTCATCGTTTCCATAAAAAGATTTTAACCGAAAAAATTGCCCCTCATTTTTATTAACAACAATACCTACCGATATACAGATAATTTTTCCATATTCGGCATAAATCCCTGCCCGCTGATAAACATCAGCGGCTGTTTGTTCTTCGTCTCTAAAAAAAGATGATTTTTTCTCCCAAAAAGGTTTTAACAACTCAGGAACTTCTTTAAAATCAGGATACTGAGGAACGGTTTCGATATCCAGAAATAAAATATTTTCTACTTTAATATGGTCTAACATAAAGCAATAATTTTATTGTATATCCAGGCGTAATTTTTTTTCTATAATTGAGGTTAAAATATCAATACCTACCGTATTTTCTCCTCCTTGAGGAATGATTATGTCAGCATATTTTTTTGTAGGCTCAATAAATTGCAAGTGCATGGGTTTAACGGTTTTTTCATAGCGGTCAAGAACTTTGCTCACCGATCTGCCACGTTCAACCAAATCGCGTTGAATAACCCGCATAAGCCTATCATCGCTATCGGCATCTACAAAAACTTTGATATCCATTAAATTTCGTAATTGTGCATTTTGGAGAATTAAAATACCTTCAATAATAATCACTTTTTTAGGAGTTACTGGAATCACTTCATCAGAGCGTGTACATGTAAGGTAAGAATATATAGGTTGTTCAATAGCTTTTCCTTCTTTTAATCTTTTAATATGCTCGATTAACAATTTAAATTCAAGCGATCGCGGATGATCGAAATTTATCTCCTGCCGTTCTTCTAAAGGCAGGTGCCCACTATCACGGTAATATGAATCTTGTGGAATAATTGCCACTTCATCTTTGGGTAATTTTGCTACAATTTTTTTTACTACGGTTGTTTTTCCGGAACCAGTACCGCCGGCAATTCCAATTATAAAAGACATTTCAATAAAAATTTAATAACTTTGACAATCTATAAATGAGTGCCTGAAGTTAAATAAAACTATTGATAAAGACAAAGTGGGCAACAAATCATAAAATAAAAAGTACGGTAATGAACGAATTATATCCATTTAAATTTAAACCCCAGTTTAAGGAAAAAATATGGGGTGGTCGACATCTTAAAGAGTTCTTAAACAAACCATTGCCTAAAAACAAAAAGATTGGCGAAAGCTGGGAAATATCAGGTGTTGAAGAGAATGTATCCACCGTTGATAATGGGTTTTTACAAGGAAATAAATTACAGGAGTTGATTGAAATTTATATGGGCGATTTGGTTGGTGATCGTGTTTATGATCAGTTTGGTATTGAGTTTCCTTTACTCATTAAATTTATTGATGCCAATGATGTGCTTTCTATCCAGGTACATCCTGATGACGAACTGGCAAAAAAAAGACACAACTCATTTGGAAAAACAGAGATGTGGTATATTGTTGAGGCAGAAAAAGACGCAGAACTAATTTCCGGTTTTAAGAAAAAAACAGACAAAAACACTTATCTAAAACACTTAAAATCAGGAAAATTGCCTGAGATCTTAAATTATGAAAAGGTACACAAAGGCGATGTGTTTTTTATTCCTTCAGGCAGAGTTCATGCCATTGGTAAAGGAATTGTACTGGCAGAAATACAACAAACATCAGATATTACTTACCGAATATTCGACTGGAACAGAACAGACGATCAGGGAAATTACAGAGAGCTGCATACAGATTTGGCATTGGATGCCATTGATTTTAATGTTTATGATAATTATAAAACACCATACAAAATTAATCCTAATAAGGATGCTAATATTTTAAATTGTAAGTATTTTAATACAAATATCATTCAGTTTAACGAGACTATTGAAAAAGATTATCATCTACTCGATTCGTTTGTTATTTATATGTGCCTTGATGGGAAACTTGAAATAATTTATAACGAAACAGAAAAACTCTCCATAGAAAAAGGAGAAACCATTTTAATTCCGGCTGTTTTTGAACATTTGGTTTTAAATCCGGTTGATCAAAGCAAACTACTGGAAATTTATATTCCGGAACCAGAAAATGAAAAATCTACCCAGAAATAAAGGAATAGTTTTATTTGATGGTTATTGTAACTTATGTTCGTGGTCGGTACAATTTATTATCAAGCGCCATAAAAAAGATTATTTTCGGTTTGCATCATTACAGTCAGCAACAGCAAGGCAGATTAGGGACAGATTAAAGATTCCTTTAAATTCCACTGAATCTGTTGTACTTATTGAAAATGAATCTGCTTATTACAGATCAACCGCAGCTCTTCGAATTGCAAAAAATCTAACGGGTTTATGGCCTTTGAGTTATAGTCTTATAATCGTTCCTAAAATTATCCGTGATTATATTTATACAGTAATTGCTAAAAACCGTTTTAAATGGTTTGGCAAGCGAACGGAATGTTACCTGCCTAAAAAAAATGAACAACAATTGTTTCTATAACCTATTGTCGCTCTTTACGGGCTGATATCTATGCTTATCTTCAAAAAAGTCCATAAGCTGGGTTCTTTTTTTAAAATTTGCTGAATGTTTTACCCCAGCCGGAACATAGTAATGATCTCCTTTGAAATAAGTTTTTGTTTCTCCTCCAATAGTTAAGTCCATTTCACCTTCAAAGACAATTCCCCATTGAGCTCCGTGAGCATGCTCAGGAACAATCCCAATTGCATCTATAACAAAAAATATGGCTTGATTATTCTCTCCCTGCAATATTTTTCCGTTTACGCCGTCGAATGGAATATCAGCATCCGGCAAATCTTTAATAATTTCCGGATAAATTGATTCATCAAATTCTTTCATAGGTTTCGTGTTTAAATTATAACTCAATTTTTCCTTCCTCGATTAATTTATGTTTTTTTGCCAGCATTGCAATCAACTTACTAATGCGCCCCATAGCTTCTGCTGTTGAAGGAGAAATAGTTTTTTGCTGTAACCGCAATACTAAAAAACCATAAAGACCATTAAAGCAAGCTTCAATTTCATTTCCAACAGCACCTTTTGATTTGTTGGTTAACTCAATAACATCATCCTTTGCCTGGTTAAAGGCCTCAATATAATCAAGGTGCTCAGGAGATTTTAGCAATCGACGATGCAAATCATTCAGATCGTTTACTGTATTCTCAATAAATTGGAGATGCCCGGATTCTTCTTTTCCCTCTTCTTTGAATAAATCAATTAATCCAAGGTACCAGTCTTTAATTTCCTTTTTCACCGTTTCCGGCTGGTCAAATTTATCGATGATATTTTGAGAAATTTTATCAATGTCAAATTTATTTGCCCGAATCAAATCCTCGACTTGCCACATATATAATACATATTCAGCAATATTTTCACTCTTTTTCGCTCTGGCTATAATCATGGCTTGGTTAATTTTTCTTTTTCAATTTATCAATTAATCGTCGTTCGCGTTTTGTAGGTCTTCCATACCCTTTTTGTCTGAATTCAAACCCTGCATAGTTTTTCATCTCGAGTTTTACTTTTTCTTCTTCAGGGGTAATATCTTCTACATAATCGGAAGCAATTTTTGCTGATTTACGACTAGATAACAGTCCCAGCACTTTATACTGATAGGTAACCGGCGGACGTTTAACAAATACCACCTCCCCTGCATTTAGTGTTCGTGAAGGTTTAACCTGGACATTGTCAATAATTATTCGACCTTTCTTACAAGCTTCGGCAGCCTTACTGCGGGTTTTAAAGATCCGAACAGCCCATAACCATTTATCTATACGCAAATTATCATCATGATCCATAATGATTCTTTTTAACCAATAAATATTGTAAAATTAGGAATTAACCCAAAGGAATAAAAATTAACGATTATTAAACTCGTTCATTGTATTCTCAACACCAATAACTCCGAAACTTTTAATCATTTCAATGGCCATTTCAATTCGTTCGGGAAGCATCTCTTTTTCCTCTTCGCTCCATGGGCTTAACACATAATGAGCCTGAGCTCCTTTGGGATAGTGATCTCCAATTCCAAATCGCAGACGAGCATAATTTTGGTTTCCCAACGTTGTGGTGATATCTTTTAATCCGTTATGCCCGGCATCACCACCCCTGGGTTTCAATCTTAAACTGCCAAACGGAAGTGCCACATCATCAATAATTACGAGTAATTTTTCAGGAGGTAACTTTTCTTTGGCGAGCCAGTAGTTTACAGCTCTGCCACTCCGATTCATATAAGTTGATGGTTTGATTAGAACAAATGTTCTACCTTTAAACTTATATTCCGCTCTAAAAGCATAACGACGGTCCTCAAAAACAATATTGGATGCATCAGCCAATGCATCCAATATTTTAAAACCTATATTATGTCGGGTATTAACGTACTCGTTTCCAATATTCCCTAAACCGGCAATAAGGTATTTCAAGGCAATATTTGTTTTAATTAATTTTGCTCATTAGATTCAGCAGCTTCTTCAGCTGGTGTTTCTCCTTCGGCACCTTCTATTCCTTCTTCAGTCTCAGCAGCTTCAGCTTCTAATGCTTCAATTTCTTCTGGTAATGTAGCACCACGTGCACTCTTAACTAAAACAACTACAGCGCTGTCGGGCTCAAGGAAATTAACATCTTTATAAGGTAAATCTTTAACCTTAACTGAATCTCCAATCTCTAACGGAGAAATATCAATAACAACTTCATCGGTTAAATTCTCTGGTAATGCTTTAATTCTTAATTTTCTCATTTTTTGTACCAGACGTCCACCGTTTAAAACACCTACAGCAGAACCTTCAAGACGAACAGGAATTTTCATCCATACAGGTGTTTTATCCTCAATCGCAAAAAAATCGGCGTGTAAAATCTTATCAGTAACCGGATGGAATTGTACATCTCTTAATACCGCCTTGTGTTTTTTCCCGTCAAGATCAATATTAACAAGATATGCATTGGGTGTATAAACAAGTTCTTTAAACGAATTTTTATGGGTGTGAAAATGAACATTGTCCCCTATTCCATAAATTACACAAGGTACCTGTTCCTGATCTCTTAATTGTTTAGAAGTCTTTTTCCCTACATTTTCTCGTATACTACCTTTTACTTCAATTGCTTTCATCTTATTATTAATTATTATGTGTTATATTCTTTTTATTTTAAAACCGCAAATATAAAATTTTAAACGATAAAATTCGAACTTATGGACTGATAATTATATACTTTATTAATAATATCAGCAAAAACTTCAGCAACAGAAAGCACCTTAATCTTTTCTGATAAAGGCTTAATGGGCAATGAATCTGTAACTACCACCTCAGTAATTTTCGAATCATTGATTCTTTCGTATGCCGGTCCTGATAAAACAGGATGAGTTGCAAAAGCCCTTACACTATTTGCACCGCGTTCAATCATCATATCTGCTGCTTTAGTTACCGTTCCGGCCGTATCAATCATATCATCCAGAATAATAACATTTTTCCCTTCTACATCACCAATAACAGTAAGTTCGTCAACTACATTTGCTTTTTTTCGAGATTTATGACAAATAACCAAAGGTGTTTCTAAGAATTTAGAATATGCATTAGCACGTTTGGTACCTCCCATATCGGGAGCTGCCATAACCAGGTTATCCAGATTTAAATTTTTTATATAAGGAACAAAAATAGATGATGCATACAAGTGATCTACCGGAACATCAAAAAATCCCTGAATCTGGTCTGCATGTAAATCAAGCGTCATAATTCTGTCAACACCAGCTGCAGTAAGAAGATTTGCAACCAATTTTGCTGCAATCGAGACCCTTGGTTTATCTTTTCTGTCCTGACGAGCAAAACCATAATACGGCATTACCGCTACTACTTTGTAAGCTGATGCCCTTTTGGCTGCATCAATCATTAACAGAAGCTCCATTAAGTTATCGGCAGGAGGAAATGTAGACTGTATTATAAAAACATATGCTCCTCTAACCGTTTCCTCAAACGAAGTTTGAAATTCACCATCACTAAATTCGGTAAAGGTTGTATTCCCTAACTCTATGCCGTATTCTTTTGCAATTTTTTCAGCAATAAATCGTGATTTGGTCCCTGAAAAGAGCTTAATTGGAGGTTGAACACTCATTTTATGTTACTTTTCAAAAAAATTTATATCTATTTTTATGGATGTGCAAAGTTATAAATATCATTCTATTTTTCACCAATTTAAGGTAAAATTATTCAGCGACAACTTAAAAAAATTAGATTTGGCTGAGTTGATTAATAAAGCCGAGCAATTCTTCGCGTCCTTTTTTATTCTCGGCCGAAGTCAGGAAAATGTCGGGCAAAGCTTCCCATTCTTTCAGCATCTCGTTGCGGTAAAAATCAATGTTTGTTTTAAGTGCCGTTTCACTAAGTTTATCTGTTTTTGTAAATACCATGGCAAAAGGAATTTGATTCTCGCCAAGCCATTGCATAAACTCTAAATCATTGTTTTGTGGCTTATGTCTTGAGTCAATTAAAACAAACAAACAAATCAGATTTTCACGAAAAGCAGCATAATCTTTAATTAGCCGGTCAAAATCCTTCCGTATAGATTTTTTAACTTTCGCAAATCCGTAGCCGGGTAAATCGACCAAATGCCAGGAATTATTTACTAAAAAAAAATTTATTAACTGGGTTTTACCAGGCGTTTGTGATATTTTTGCCAATTTTTTGCGGTCAAGTAACATGTTGATTAATGATGATTTGCCAACATTTGAGCGTCCGACAAAAGCATATTCGGGAATATTACTACTCGGACATTGTTGATAGCCCGTATAACTGGAAACAAACGTTGCACTCTTTATATCCATTATAAATCATTTTAATGATTAAAAAAACACGGAAAGCATGGCTGCTATTCCAAAAACAATAATTAATATTCCTGCTATTTTATTTATCCACCACAGTTGCTTTAGCCTGAATTTTTTTCGAAATAAATCGACAAAAAAAGTAAGTGAAGCCCACCAAAGCAATGCTCCAAAAAATACACCGGCAATGATTAAGGATGATTTAAAAGAGCTGTCTTTTGTTGTTACCAGACCAATCCCGGCAAATGCTGCCACAAAAAGAAAAACAGCCAATGGGTTTGAGAGGGTTAAAAATAGAACAGATAGAAAATCCTCAACCAGCTTATTTTTCTTTTTTCGGTGTCGTCTGATTTGTTGTATAGGGTTTGTATTAAATATACGTGCCCCAAGAAATATTAACACCCCTCCGCCAAACAACTGAATATAAAACTGCTGTTCTTCAATAAAATTAATAATAAATGTTAATCCTAATGCTGCCACAAGGGCAAAAAATGAATCAACAGTGGCAGCTCCCATTCCGGAAAACAACCCAGAAATGCGCCCTTTGTTTATAGTTCGTTGGATACACAATACACCAACCGGTCCTAAAGGAATTGATGCCAAAAAACCAACAATTATTCCTTTTACTAAAAATTCAATTTCCACAATAAATCTCCTGCACCCTTAAAATTTAATAATCAGTATTTTTCACCAACAGTCGCGGTTCCATCATCTCCTGAATGGTGTATTTCACTCCTTCTCTTCCAAAACCAGAATTTTTAATACCCCCATAAGGCATATGGTCTACCCTGAACGTTGGTACATCGTTAATAATAACTCCTCCTGCTTCAATCTCATTAAACGATTGGTTCATTTCCATTATACTATTGGTAAAAACACCTGCTTGTAAACCATATTCCGAATCATTAATCATACCTATGGCTTGTGAAAAGTCAGAAAATTTTTCGACAGTAACTACCGGACCAAAAACTTCTAAAGCACAGACCTTCATTTCTCGCTTGGTGTTAGTGATAATTGTTGGTTCAAAAAATGAACCTCTTCGTTTTCCTCCATATAATATTTTTGCTCCATCAGACACGGCCTCATTTACCCAATCTTCAACTCGTCGGGCATTATCCTCATCTATCATCACGGAGATATCGGTAGTCTCGTCATCCGGAGCACCAAATATAAGCTTTTGCGTTTCGGAAATAAATTTATCCACAAAGGGTTCAAAAACCTTCTCATGTATCATTATCCGTTGTACATGAATACAAACCTGACCTGAATATGCATAGCCTCCTACCAGGCATTTTTTTACCGCTAAATCAAGATCCGCTTGTTCTGAAACAATTACTCCTGCGTTTCCTCCTAACTCGAGGGCTATCTTCTTTTTACCTGCATTTGCTTTCATCTTCCATCCCACATGGGGTGAGCCCGTAAATGTAAGCATATTAAATCTTTCATCGGTTACCAATTGATTTCCCGCTTCTCTATCCATAGGCAAAACAGAAAATGCACCTTTGGGAAGTTCTGTCTGATCGATAATTTTTGCAAGTTCCAAAACGGATAATGGAGTAGAACGTGCCGGTTTTATTATTATTGCATTTCCTGATGCAATAGCAGGGGCAATTTTATGTGCTGCAAGATTTAACGGAAAATTAAAGGGTGCTATTCCTGCAATTAATCCCACAGGGAAATACTTAACCAACCCTTCTTTTTTTTCTCCGGCAGCTGTCCAGTCAATCGAAATATACTCTTTGGGTAACCTTTTTGACTCTTCGGCAGCTACCGTAAACACCTGGATGGCACGATTAATTTCTCCAAAAGCATACCTAAAAGGCTTTCCAGCCTCGCGAGCTAAAATTAAAGCCAGCTCATTACTGTTTGCCTCAAGCTGGTGAGCAATTTGCATTAAAATGGCATACTTTTTATGCGAAGGCAAATCCCTCATAATGGTTTTTGCCGATTGTGCTTTTTCAATAGCTTGCTCAAGCTCTTCTTTTCCTGCAAGGTATGTTTCTGCTACTACATTATTATCATACGGATTAAAAACCTTAAGTTTTGTGTTGGTTTGACAAAACTCGCCACCGATATATATATTATAATCCTGCATATTCCTTTTACATTAAATTAATTGCAAAATTAATTTTTTCTGTTGAATCTCTAAAGAAAAAAACACGGTTTTACTAAAAGTTAAAACAAGCCAGCCAGTGAATTGTTAATTATATCTTATCTTTACCCATTAAATTTTTATATCGATGTTTAAAATTAATTTTGAAAATAAAGGATGGCAGTGGGCTACACTTATTTTCTTGTCGCTCATATGGGGCAGTAGTTTTATATTAATGAAAAAAGGATTGCGCTCTTTTTCACATGATCAGGTAGCAGCCTTACGTTTATTTATATCATTTATCGCTTTTATACCTTTTGGTATAAAAAACCTAAAAAAAGTAAGTAAAGAAAATATTGTTTCATTACTTGTTATTGGATTTATAGGGTCAGGCGCACCTGCTTTTTTGTTTACCAAGGCTCAAACACAGGTAGACAGCTCCATGGCCGGAATTCTAAATTCACTAACTCCATTATTTACCTTAATCATAGGATTAATTTTTTATAAAAGCACAGCAAAATTAATTAATGCTGTAGGTATTGTGCTGGGATTAATTGGTGCTTTAGGTTTAATTTTACAATCGACTAACGGAGGAATAATACTAACTAATATTAATTATTATGGCCTTTTTGTTGTTGCTGCAACCATTTGTTACGGGATTAATGTAAACCAGGTAAGATACAAGATCAAAGGGCTTACCGGATTAGAAATAACATCATTGGCATTTATGTTTATTGGTCCTTTGGCAGGAATCTACCTTCTTTTTACTGATTTCTCGAATACATTAACCTCCAACGATTATCTGCTCAATTTAGGATTTATTGCGATCCTTGCCATTGTCGGAACTGTCTTGGCATTGGTAATTTTTAACACATTAATACAACATACTTCGGCAATTTTTGGATCATCAGTAACGTATATTATTCCCGTTTTTGCAATTATGTGGGGGTTATTTGATGGGGAAATATTAAGTATTTTACAATTTTTCTGGATTGCATTAATTATAATTGGTGTATATCTTGTAAATAAAAAAAATAAAAGTGCAGAAAAACAAAATAAAACTTTACAGTTAAACACTCAATATCATCATCAAACACAAAAAAAAGCTCAATAGAATGAAAAAAACAAATCGATTTATTCTGGTTCTTTTAAGTTCTATTTTACTTACGCTACCATGGTATCAACAGTTCTCTGGAATTATTATCTTAATTGCTTTCATTCCACTTTTATTGGTCGAAGATTATTTATACCAATCCAGGAAAAAAAACAAATCCGTTGTGCTTTTTGGATATGCAGCAGTTACCTTCAGTATATGGAATATTTTAACGACTTACTGGATTCATAATGCGGCTCTTATTGGTGCTGTTGCTGCAGTTATCGTCAATACCCTTTTAATGTCAACTGTTTTTTGGATGTTTCATCTAACCAAACGAAAGTTGGGAGCAAAATTCGGACAATTTGCGCTTATAGTTTACTGGATTGGATTTGAGTACCTCTATTTAAATGCAGAGATTTCATGGCCATGGCTCAACCTGGGGAATGGTCTGGCAAAAGATATCAAACTAATACAATGGTACGAATATACCGGAACTTTAGGTGGAACGCTCTGGATTTTACTAACCAATATTTTGTTGTTTAACTTAATCCGGTCTTATTTCACAAACAAAATCAATAAATCATTCATCATTAAAACAACAGCATTAGTGCTCCTGATACTAATACCCATCCTAACATCATTAATCCTTTTTAACAACTACAAAGAAAAGGGGAAAGAATATTCAATTGCTGTTCTTCAACCTAATATTGACCCCTATAACGATAAATTCAGCGGATTATCTCCTTTTCAGCAACTCCATATTATCTTAAATCTGGCCGACCGCATTACCGACTCAAAAACGGATTATGTAGTTGCTCCCGAAACTTCATTAGATAATAATATATGGATTAATAATTTAGAAGATAATAATAGCATTCAGGCTATCCAACAATTTGTAAATAAATGGCCTTCCGTTAATTTTATTATTGGAATAGATGCGTTTAAAAAATATAAAGCAGATGAAGAACTAACTCCGACTGTTCGTTATACCAAACAGGGAGGATTTTACTACGATGCATTTAATTCGGCTATTCAAATAGATACGACAGGTTATATTCCTGTTTATCACAAATCAAAACTAGTTGTTGGAGTAGAAAAAATGCCTTATCCTAAATTGTTTAAAATGCTTGAGAATGTAATTCTCGATTTGGGAGGAACAAGTGGAAGCCGTGGGACACAAGACTACAGGGGAACTTTTAAACATACTACCGACGAAACACGAATTGCTCCGGTAATATGTTATGAATCCATTTATGGTGAATTTGTAACCGACTATATTAAAAATGGTGCCACCTTAATATTTATTATTACCAACGATGGTTGGTGGGGCAACACTTCAGGATATAAACAACATCTAAACTATGCACAAGTTAGGGCCATTGAAACAAGAAGAAGTATTGCCAGAAGTGCCAACACCGGAATCTCTGCTTTTATAAACCAAAAGGGTGAAATAATACAACAAACCGGATGGTGGGTACCAGCTGCAATAAAAAATACCCTAAGAGCAAATAAAGAACTAACTTTTTACGTGCGTAGCGGTGATTATATCGGAAGAATAGCTGGCTTTTTTGCATTATTAAGTATTTTATATACCCTTGTTCAAATATTAATGAAGAAAAAACAATAAAAACCTTCTTTTTTTGATTTTACAAAAGATAAGAATTAAATTTTAAACCTGTGGTATAATTTTTATCAATGCTATTATATTTCTAATTAGCTACCAAAATGAAATCTATTTTTATTTGTTTTACCCTTATCCTTTTTTTTATTGTTGATCTTATTGCAAATGAATATACCATTAGCGGACATATAACGGATAAATCGGGCGAAGAATTAATTGGTGCGACAGTGTATGTTAAGAGTCTTAAAACAGGAACTGTTACGAATATATATGGTTTTTACTCATTAACAATTCCTGAAAATAATTATCAAATCATTTATTCCTATGTAGGTTATGAAACACAGATAAAAAATGTGGCACTTAACCAAAATAAAAGAATAAATATCGTACTTAAAGAGAAAGCGGAAACGCTTGACGAAGTAGTAATAACTGCCGAAAGCAAAGATGTCAACGTTGCCAAAGCTGAAATGAGTACCATGAAAATACAGGCCAAAGAAATTAAGAAAATACCCGCCTTTATGGGCGAAATTGACGTAATAAAGGCCATCCAGCTAATGCCCGGAGTTCAATCGGCTAGTGAAGGTTCGTCCGGACTAAATGTCCGAGGCGGTAGTGCCGATCAAAACCTTATTCTTCTTGACGAGGCTACCGTTTATAATGCTTCCCATCTGATGGGTTTTTTCTCTGTATTTAACAATGATGCCATTAAAGACGTTAAGCTCTATAAAGGGGATATCCCGGCAGCTTACGGTGGGCGGTTATCCTCGTTACTTGATATAAGGATGAAAGATGGGAACAACAAAGAATTTCACGCCAATGGAGGGATAGGAACGGTTTCAAGCCGGCTCACCATCGAAGGTCCTATGGTAAAAGATAAAGGGGCATTCATTATCTCCGGGCGTCGTTCATATGCCGATTTGCTGCTCATGTTTTCGAGTGATGAAAATGTACGAAAGAATCAACTCTATTTTTATGATTTAAACCTCAAAGGAAATTATAAAATCAACGAAAAAAACCGCATTTATCTCTCCTGGTATCTGGGTAGAGATGTTTTTGACTATGATGATTTATACGGATTTAGTTGGGGAAATAAAACATTTACATTACGCTGGAATCATCTTTTTTCTGAAAAATTATTTTCAAACTTTTCGGTTATTTTAAGCGATTACGATTATGAGCTGGGGCAGTCATCCGAAGAACAAGGTCTTAAGTGGACTTCAAATTTAGAAGATATAAAATTAAAAGCTGACTTTAGTTATTATCCAAATACCCAAAATACAATCCGCTATGGAGTTGCTGGGACAATACACCATTTTAATCCCGGCTTAGTAAAAGGTGTAGGTAATCAAACCATGTACAACGAGCTTAAAATGCCCGAATCTAACGCGTTAGAATGGGCCGTATATTTATCTAATAAATGGCAGCCTAACGAAAAACTTACGGTAAATATTGGATTGAGAGGAACAGTTTTTCAAAACATGGGAGAATCAACGGTATATAATTTTAATGAAGATTATCAGAAAACAGACTCAACGGTTTATAGCAGTGGAGAAATATACAATACATTCTGGGGCCTCGAACCCCGGTTAAATTTTAAATATTCATTAAATAACCAATCATCAATAAAAGGAAGCTACTCAAGAACAAAACAATTTATCCACCTGGCATCCAATTCAACAGCAGGTTCTCCCCTGGATATTTGGATGCCTTCCAGTCCAAATATCAATCCACAAATAGCCGACCAGTTTGCTTTGGGATATTTTAGAAATTTTCATGAAAATACATTGGAAACATCTATCGAAGCCTACTATAAAGATATGGATCATCAAATAGATTTTAGAGATCATGCTGAACTCCTGTTAAATCCTGAAATTGAAGGCGAATTTAGAACAGGATATGCCTGGTCTTACGGATTAGAATTTTTAATCCGTAAACAAACAGGGAAGTTTACAGGTTGGATAAGTTATACTTTATCAAAAGCAGAACGAAAAATTCCTGCAATAAACCAGGGGAAAGTTTATCCGGCAAGTTACGACAAACCCCATAATATAGCTATTATAGCAAGTTACGATTTTTCTCAAAGACTCAATGCTGCGGCCAATTGGGTTTATTCTACAGGTTCTCCTGTTACTTTCCCTGTTGGCAGGTATGAGTATGGCAATATGATTGTTCCTATCTATTCTGACAGGAACAAATACAGGCTTCCCGATTATCACCGGTTGGACTTATCAGTAACTTATAAGTTTGGTGTAGATAAAACCCGTGGATTACGAAGCGAATTAAATCTATCTGTTTACAATGTTTACAATCGTAAGAATACATGGATGATAACTTTCTCCCAGGATGATAAAGACCCCAATGTTACGAATGCCGAGAAGATATATCTTTTTCCAATATTGCCTTCGGTAACTTATAATTTTTATTTTTAATGTTAAACCGGACTACCATGAAACGAACAGCTTATTTATTAGTATCTATTATTTCGATTAGCATATTCTCCTGTACAGAAAAGATTGATATTGAGCTGGACAGCACTTATGAAAGAGTAGTTATTGAAGGATATTTAACCAATGAACATAAAGCACATCAGGTAAAAATCTCAAAAAGTGCCGATTATTTCGCAAACAAACCGGCAGAACCGGTTACCGATGCCGAAGTATCGATTACTGACGGGAGCTTAGTTTTTAATTTAACAGAGATTGAAGAGGGAATTTATGAAACAGAAGAGATGAAAGGAACACCTGGAAAGATCTATACTTTGGATATTAATATCAACGGGGAACATTATACTGCATCAGATGATATGCATACATGCCCTCCTATTGATTCTTTAAAATTTAAACGATCAAAAACAGATTCTAATTATCTTGCTATTTTAATTTATGCACAAGAACCCGGAGATGAAGTTAATCATTATGCATGGCTGACCTATAAAAATGACACCCTGGTTACTGACACATTACATGAAGTTACCTCTTCTGATGATTTACTTATAAATGGGAGTTATATTAACGGTGTTGACGTTCAGTATATAGAGGCGGAACCGGAAGATTTAATCACATTAGAAATGCTCTCAATTACCAAAGGATATTACGACTATATGTTAAAAGTGAAGCTTGAAACAACTTGGAATGGCGGTCCTTTTAACGGCCCTCCGGCAAATTTTTACGGTAATATTACCAATGAAGCATTGGGTTATTTTGCCGTTTATGCTGTTGAACGAAAAACCGCAATAGTTAATGAGCCTTCTCAAAAACTACATTAAAAAAACCGGGACTTGATGCCCGGTTTTATTTTTACTCAGATTTTTTTTCAAATTCTTTCTTTCCGGCATCCAAAAATTCAACAAACCGGTTTACGTTTAAGTCAAAACCTTTGGGTTCTGTTAAGTTATTTCCTTCGTGATCAACCAAAACATAATAGGGTTGGCTGTTAATATTGTATTTTGAGATTTGAAAATCGGCATATTTTTTACCGATTGTTTTCTTCACTTTTCCGTCATAGTCAGAAGTAACCCACTCATCCTCAGGCAACTTTGTTCTATCATCTACATATAAAGCAATAATTACATAATCGTCTCTTAATCGTTTTAATACTTCCGGATCAGACCATACTTTATTTTCCATCTCTTTGCAGTTGGAACATGCATGGCCTTTAAAATCCAGCAGTACGGGTTTATTTAAATTCCTTGCACATTCCATCCCCTGTTCATAATCAAAATACCCTTGTAATCCATGAGGTAAATGTAAAATATCACTGTATCTGGGTGTTTCGCACAATGTTGCCCCTTCAGAATTATCGCTTACAGCCACTCCTGCAGGCATTTTATTCTCAGTAATATCAAATTGCTGAGCTGATTTGGGAGGCAATAAGGATGAAACAGCGTTTAAATCAGCTCCAAACATTCCCGGCAGTAAATAAAGAGCAAAAGTAAATGAAATAATTGCCAATATTAATCGGGGAACAGTAACAAAGGGGGTCTCACTATCGTGTGAAAATTTTAGTTTTCCCAATAAATAGATACCCAGTAAAACAAACAGGACAACCCAAATAGCCAGATATACATCGCGGCTAAGTAAATTTAAATGGTATGACTGGTCAATGTTAGCTATAAATTTAAACGAGAATGCTAAAATAATAAACCCAAGCACTACTTTAACGGTATTCATCCAACCGCCTGACTTAGGTAATCCTTTCAACATTCTTGGGAATATGGCGAATAAAGTAAATGGTAAGGCAAAAGCCAAACCAAAACCAAACATTCCGATAAGAGGCTCCATAATATCGCCTGCAGCAGCTTTTACAAGTAATGCACCAACGATGGGCCCTGTACAACTAAATGAAACAATGACTAAAGTAAAAGCCATAAAAAAAGAAGCCAGAAATCCGCCTTTATCAACCTGTCGGTCGGCTTTATTAGCCAGCCCTGTAGGTAAAACAATTTCGAACATCCCGAAAAACGAAGCGGCAAAAGCTATAAACAATGTAAAGAAAATAGTATTAGGGATCCAATGAGAGCTCAATGTTGTTGTAAAATCAGCACCTGCACTGGTAAGCGAAACAATTAAACCTACACTGGTATATAATAAAACAATAGATATTCCAAAAATCAATGCTTTAACAATAGAATTAAATTTGGATGATTGTCCCTGCATAAAAAACGAAACGGTCATAGGAATCATCGGAAAAACACATGGTGTAAGTACTCCTGCCAAACCTAAAACAAATGCAAGAAAGAAAATCCCCCACATTGAACTACTACTTTCGGATGTTCTGGCCTGATTTCTACTATTTTCAGATTCGCTTTTTTCTTCCAGATCGACTTGTGGAGATAGAGCTTCTTCAGATTTTACCGTGGTTTCTTCAGCCCCAGATTTAACTCCTTTAACATTTATGGCAAAATCGGGATTAAAGTAAACACATTTATCATCCTGACATACCTGATACTCTATAGAACCGGTAATTGTAAAATCTTTTTCGGAAAGAACTTTTATTTTCTGTGTAAAGGTAGCAGCATTGCTAAAATACTTAACCTTCATATTAAAGATCTCATCCATCACCTCCTCAGGTTCAGGGCTTTCAGAGGCTTGTCCAATGATTTCGAATTTATCACTTTCATCATAATAAAATGTGGTTCGAACGGGTCCTCCTTCACCAAAATATTGAGAATATAAATGCCAGTTCATATCGATTTTTGCATCGAAAATTAACGCTGTAGTATCACCACTGACATTTTTACTTTTGTAATTCCATTTTACAGGATCAACAAGTTGAGCAAAAACAGTTGTTGAAATAATAATAAAAACACTTACCAATAAAGCTATTCGTTTCATAAAAGATGATTTAATTTTTAACGTTGCAAATTTAATCATTAAGAATTAAATATAAAATTTAATAGAACTTTTGATATGTGAATACCTACATATAAAAAGTTAAAAAGAATAACAATGTTAGTGGATTAAAGTTTAAAGGTTAATCTTTAATAATTTCACCATTTTTATCGAAAAAATGAAATTCAAAGAAGTGGTAAGATGAGTTGGCCTGAACTCTGATTCGTTTTTTAAACTTAAAAAACCATTTTAACTGAGTGGATATTAATCCATTCTTAATATATCCATAAATATAGGGATGAACTTTAAGGGTAAGTTTTTTATAATTGGCTTCGTTAATTAAGAAACTTAAATGATTTTCAATATCATCAACAAACAAAATGCTTGGAGAAATTTCTCCACTCCCTTTACATGTAGGGCATTTTTCCATTGTTTGAATATTCAACTCGGGACGGACTCGTTGCCGGGTGATTTGCATTAATCCGAATTTACTAAGGGGAAGGATATTGTGTTTTGTTCGATCATCCGCCATAGCATCCTTCATTTTATCAAATACTTTCTGCTTATTTTCAGCATTGTGCATATCGATAAAATCAACGACAATAATTCCTCCCATATCGCGCAACCGGAGCTGACGTGCAATTTCATCAGCAGCAGCCAGATTAACTTCAAGAGCATTTGATTCCTGGTCTTCGCCTAATTTCGATCGATTTCCGCTGTTAACATCAATTACGTGAAGAGCTTCAGTATGCTCGATAATTAAATAGGCTCCATTTTTAAACGAAACAGTTTTTCCAAATAATGCCTTTATTTGTTTATCAACCCCATATTGATCAAAAATTGGAGAATTCCCGTCGAAATGTTTTACAATTTTTTCTTTTTCGGGTGCTATGGTATTGATATAATCCTTAAGCTCCCTGTAAACAGTATCTTCATTAACATAAATATGATTAAACGAACCATTAAGGACATCTCTTAACATGGCAGATGTACGATTAAGCTCGCTAATCACCAGTTTAGGAACATTTCCGGGAGATAATTTATCAAAAGCTAACTCCCATTTTCTAACCAGACTTTTCAATTCGGCATCTAAAAGAGCAACTTTTTTACCCTCTGCAACGGTACGTACAATAACACCGTAATTTTTGGGTTTAATACTTTCAAGAAGTTTTTTAAGTCTTTTTTTCTCGTCGGGGGATGTGATTTTTTGAGATACGGAGACTTTATCCGAGAAAGGAATTAGTACTAAATTACGTCCTGCAATTGAAATTTCTGAACTTAACCGGGGTCCTTTTGTTGATATAGGTTCTTTAGCAATTTGCACCAATACTAATTGACCTGCTTTTAATACATCGGAAATCTTTCCGTTTTTATCAATATCTTTTTCAATCCTGATTTTAGGAAGAGAAGGTGCTCTGCCTTTCTTGGCAAGCGAACTTTTTACAAATTTTTGTAAGGTTTGAAATTGGGGTCCTAAATCAAGATAATGTAGAAAAGCATCTTTATCATATCCTACATCAACAAAAGCAGCGTTGAGTCCGGGCATTATACGCTTTACTTTGGCCAAATAAATATCGCCAACAGCAAATTGTAAATTTCTTTTTTCTTTGTTTAGCTCAACAAGCTGTTTGTTTTCTAATAAGGCTGTTGCAATCTCAGAGGGTGTAACATCAATTACCAGTTCAGTACTCACGGTTCCTTCTCCAGATTAATTCAGTTAATTTGTTATATAAAACAATTCAAACCTAAAGAAGCAAATACTTCAATAGGTTTAAATTTAGTTTTATGGATAGTAAATTATCCTATTTTCTTTTCTTATGACGATTTTTTCTTAAGCGCTTTTTTCGCTTATGTGTAGCCATCTTATGTCTTTTTCTCTTCTTTCCGCTCGGCATAATCTGTTATGATTTAAATTAAATACTAAATTAACGTTTCACATTATTTTTAACCTTATTTACAAATCTTTTAGAAGGTTTGAAAGAAGGAATAAAGTGTTCAGGAATAATAATCGTTGTGTTTTTAGAAATATTCCTGGCCGTTTTTTCTGCACGTTTCTTTACAATAAAGCTACCAAAACCTCTTAGGTATACATTCTTATCATTTACCAAAGAATCCTTTACAGTTTCCATGAAAGCTTCAACTGTTTTTTGTACAGTTATTTTCTCAATACCTGTGTTCTTTGAAATTTCGTTAACGATATCTGCTTTTGTCATTTTTAAAAAACTTTAATTATCAATATTTTAGAACATTTACTTATTTTGAACTGCAAATATAAATGATTTCTTTTGATTAATAAAATACAAAACGCTTAAATTTGTCAATTTGGTAAAAATTATTTTATTCATTTACAATGTTAAAGATAAGCAAAACCTTGCTAACATGGTACGAACAAAACAAAAGACCTCTTCCCTGGAGAGAAACTAATAATCCATATTCTATTTGGATCTCAGAAATTATTTTACAACAAACCAGAGTAAACCAGGGGATTAATTATTATTATAGATTTATTAAACATTTTCCAGATATATATGCCCTGGCAAATGCTCCTGTTGAAGAAGTACTAAAGATTTGGCAGGGGCTTGGTTATTATTCCAGGGCACGAAATATGCATTGTGCTGCCCATCAAATAATAAACAACTTTGAGGGGAAGTTTCCTGCCCGTTTCCAGGATTTACTCAAATTAAAAGGGGTTGGAGAATACACTGCTGCAGCCATTGCTTCTATAGCTTTCCATATTCCTGAACCGGCACTGGATGGAAATGTATATCGTGTATTATCAAGATTATTTGGAATTGCAGAATCACCTCAAAAAGCAAAGGGCAAAAAAATATTTAAACAAAAGGCTTTTGCGTTGATTCAGAATCAACCACCGGGCATTTTTAACCAGGCATTAATGGAGTTTGGAGCATTACAATGTATGCCTAAAAATCCCGACTGCCATCAATGTGTGCTGCAAAATTATTGTTTTGCTTTTCAAAATAAGCTGGTAACAGAACTCCCTGTAAAAAAAACAAAAATAAATCAGCGCTTACGCTATATCAATTTTCTATATATTCAATATCAAAACAAAATTTTTATTGAACAACGAAAAAAGAATGACATCTGGAAATTACTTTATCAGCTACCTTTGATAGAAACAAAACAACCCGCCTCCATTGAAAATATAACCAACCAAACATTATGGAAGAAGGTATTTAAAGGAACAAAAGTTAACATACAGAACATTTCAGGAGAAAAAATTCACCATTTATCACATCAGAAGCTACTGACCAGGTTCTATCATATAAAAATCAATCATCCTAATTCGTACCTAATCAAAAATTATTTGCAAATTAATTCCGAAAACATCGAAAAATATAGTGTTCCTAAACTAATTGAGAACTACCTGGATGAAATAAATAATTAAATTTTCAACACTTGGCATTAATTTTAAATTTTGTAATTTTACATTTGTATAACCTAAAAACAAAATTTATTATGGGCGTAAATAAAGTTATCTTAATTGGAAATGTTGGTAAAGACCCCGATGTAAGACATCTCGATAGCGGGGTTACTGTTGCAAGTTTTCCTCTTGCAACAAGTGAAACTTACCGAAACAAAGAGAATGAAAAAGTAACCAACACTGAATGGCATAATATTGTCATTTGGCGAGGACTGGCAGAAGTTGTTGAGAAGTATGTCAAAAAAGGAGATCCGCTCTATCTGGAGGGAAAAATAAGAACCCGTTCGTATGACGATAAAGACGGTAACAAAAAGTATATTACCGAGATTATGGTTGATAATATGCAAATGTTAGGTACAAAACAAAGTAATACCAATGATTCCCGTTCTGAAGAAAAACAGCCTGAAACCGATATTGAAACGGCCCCTCAGGAAGGAGATGATTTGCCATTTTAAATAATAAAAAAATAAAAATAAAACCTTGGAAACTACAGAACCATTCCTGATGGTGTTAATTATTAACACTAAAATAATTTTACAATCGATAGATTTAAATACGGGGATAAACATTTTACTGGCAGTACTGTTAATTATACTTTCAGCCCTGATGTCCGGGGCTGAAACTGCTTTCTTTACTTTACGGACAACCCAGATAAAAGAAATTAACAAAAGCAAAGACCTTCGTAGTCGGCTAATAATAAAGCATCTAAAAAATCCTAAAAAATTATTAGCTACAATTACCATAGCAAATGGATTTATGAATGTTTGCTTTGTTATTTTAATGGGCATTATTCTTAACGCTATTTTTATTTTTAAAGAATTCCCTGCTCTTGGTTTTGTTATTCAAATTGCCATTATTGCATTTATATTATTATTGTTTGGAGAAACATTCCCAAAATATTACGCAAAAAAAAGCGCGAAGAAATTTGCCCGGATTGCAGCATTGCCAATTACTATACTCGATAAACTTTTTCATCCGGTAAGTATGTTTATGATTAATACCACATCGGCTATTGCAAAAAAACTGGCAAAAATTAAACAAAACATTACTATCGACGACTTATCCCAGGCATTAAATCTTACCACTCATCAAATAACCGAAGATGAAAATATTTTAAAAGGCATAGTTAAATTCGGGAATATTGATGCCAAAGAGATAATGAAATCAAGAGTTGATGTGGTTGCTATTGAACTTGATACCAATTTTAAAGAATTATTATCCATTATTATCGATTCAGGTCATTCCAGAATTCCTGTTTACGAAGATACTTTCGATAATGTGAAAGGTGTTTTATATATAAAAGATTTATTGCCACATATTAGTGAAACGGAAAATTTTAATTGGCAATCACTCATCAGGCCTCCCTATTTTGTCCCTGAAAACAAAAAAATTAATGACTTACTCAAAGAATTTCAAACCAACAAAATACATATGGCTATTGTTATTGATGAGTATGGAGGTACCAACGGAATTGTTACCCTCGAAGATATATTAGAAGAAATTGTTGGCGAAATTACTGATGAATCTGATGAAGACGAAGTTATCTATTCCCAAATCAATGAAAACACTTATCTTTTTGAAGGAAAAACACTACTTAATGACTTTTTCAAAATTGTTGATTTCGAAGATGATTTCTTTGATGATGTAAAAGGCGATGCTGACACGATTGCTGGTATTATCCTCGAAATTACAGGCGAAATCCCTCAAAAAAACAAAGTAATCAAATATAAAAACCTTACTTTTACCATCGAATCTGTTGATAAACGACGTATAAAACAAGTAAAAGTTACTATCAACCAATAAAATCCAACCATGCATAAAAAATATTTTTTATTCATCATTGGAATATTGTTTTTTGTTGTTTCAATCATATCAAGTGGTTGCAATAGAAATTATACACCTAAACCAAGAGGATACATCCGGATTGATTTACCCGAAAAGAATTATATTCAACATAAAACAGATTGTCCATACACTTTTTTGTATCCCAGCTATACAACGATTGAAAAAGACTCGAGCCGATTAAGTGAAAGTTGCTGGATAAATATTAACTATATAAACCTGGGTGGTAAAATCCATATTAGTTATAAAGATGTAAATAACAATATTGGCCAAATACTTGAAGATACCCGAAACTTAGCTTATAAACACACGATAAAAGCCGATGCTATAACTGAAAGGGTTTTTGTAAAACCCGAACAAAATGTTTACGGAACTGTTTATGAAATAGCCGGTAATGCTGCCTCGTCGATACAATTTTTTATTACCGACAGTACCCAACACTATTTAAGAGGGGCTCTTTATTTTAATGCCGAACCCAATAAAGATTCTTTGGCTCCTCTAATTAATTTTGTAAGAGAAGATATTATTGTTTTAATTGAATCGTTTGAGTGGAAATAAGAAACTAATAAAATGGGATTTATAATTAAGGAACATTTTAATGATGATGTTGTATTGGGAATCTGGGAAATAACTGAAGATTACGATACGCTGAGGTCGTTTCTAAATTTGGATGAAACAGACATTGAAACGGTAGAACAATTTAAAAACCACCAACGAAAACTGGAGTGGCTAAGTGTTCGTACACTTTTAAAGAGTATGCTCGGGCACGACTCAAAAATAGTATACGGACCTGAAAGAAAACCCTACTTAAAAAACAATTCTTACAACATTAGCATATCCCACTCTAAAAACTTAACGGCTATACTTATAAGTAAGAAAAAAAGAGTAGGCCTCGACCTGGAATTTATGTCTGACAAAATTTTACGTATTGCCGATAAATTTTTACGCCCCGAAGAACTCGAAGCCATTGATAAAGAAAAAGAAGTATATCATCTCTATCTGCATTGGTGTGCCAAAGAAGCATTATATAAAATCTGTGATAAAGTAGATATAAATTTTGTAACCAACTTAAATATCGAACCTTTTAAACCAAAAGATAATGGAATAATAACCGGGAACGTAAACAACAGCTATATGAATGAAAAATTTACACTCAGTTATTTTAACCTGAAAAATTATTCTATTGTTTGGTGCTATAAGAAAATTTAAAAACAAATGATTGCAGAGCTGATCGAAAATAATATAAAAAACAATAATAAACTCTTTGCTTTACTTATTGACCCTGATCACCATACCGAAGAATCATTAAAAGAGATTGCAAACAAGGCAAATCAGACATCTGTTGATTTAATATTTATTGGTGGAAGTTTACTAAACAACGCTATAGACAATTCTATTCACCTTATCAAAAAGCACACGACCATCCCTGTCATTCTTTTCCCCGGAAGTTTATTACAGCTTTCCTCAAAAGCTGACGGGATTTTACTTTTGTCCCTAATATCAGGACGAAATCCTGATTTACTCATCGGAAACCACGTAGTGGCTGCCTCGTATTTAAAAAACAGCAATTTAGAAATCTTACCTACAGGATATATCCTTGTTAATGGTGGCAAGACAACTTCGGTTGAATATATGAGCAATACAAAACCCCTCCCCTCTGACAAACCAGATATTGCAGTATCAACTGCAATGGCCGGAGAAATGCTGGGGCTCAAGTTTATCTACCTCGAAGCTGGAAGTGGGGCTGAAATTTCATTAACAACCCAAATGATTTCACAGGTGAAGAACAATATCAATATACCCTTAATAGTTGGTGGAGGAATAAAAACACCTGAAGATATCCATCGAATAATATCAGCAGGCGCTGATATTATCGTTTCAGGAACAGCTATGGAGCAAGACCCCAATCTGCTTGGTTCTTTAGTCAATGCTGCACACTTAAAAGAATAACTTCGTCCCTTTAGCTTTTATCATTTTTTCAATTAATAAACCAAATTCCCTTCTCTCTTTAAACCCTGTTGAAAATTAAACGTCTATTTAATTGAACAATTTGCCATTTAATATATTCAAAAATGACAGCGTTAAATAAAGTACATCAGCAAATCATCGGGGAAAAATGGAAGTATTTAACCATTGAAGGAATAGCTGACAGTGAGAAATACGAAATCTCAAACTACGGAAGAATCAAAAGTTTTAAGGTTGACAAAACCCACGGAACAATGATTAACGGATCTTCTTTAAAAGGATATAAGATATTGAATATCAAGCTACAAAACGGCAAAAGAACCACAAAATATATTCACAAATTAGTGGCTCAGTTGTTTATTCCTAAAGATAACAATATGCAGGAATATGTAATCCACCTGGATTTTGATAAAAGCAACAATCATATCGACAATCTGCGGTGGGTAACCAAAGAGACCATGTTTGCTCATCAAAAAATTAACCCCAACTATAAGCGGGGTACCATCAACTATTCAAAATTAACAGAAACGGATGTGATTCGTTTAAAAAAGAAACTCAAAAGAGGCAAAAACAAATTATACAAGCTGGCTAAAGAATTTGGAATAACCCATACCCAACTAAACAGGATACGAAAAGGCGAAAACTGGGGACATGTTAAGGTAGATTAATCATTTATAAAAATAATTGCACCGCCGGATAATGGGATGGTTTAAATTTCAGTGTCAATTAAAGCACTAATTTTATATTTTTTTGTATCTTGGGTATAAAATTTTGCCCTATGAAGATACCTAAAAGACTAATCCCGTTAATCTCCAAGATATTATTAATTCTTATTTTTTCCATTGAAACCTCCTCTGCTCTTCTTCATGCACAAACTAATCATCAAGGCATAAGGCAAACAACCATACAAGAAGAGTTGGTTAATACAAATAAACATCCGGAGGATCCGTCGTCTGACCACACAAGTGATATGAGTCCTTTATTTTTCCTAATTATTGCTTTAATCATAGGAGCCGGAACCCGCCATTTCTTAAAAAAAAGTCCCTTACCCTATACTGTCTCCTTACTGGTTATTGGACTTTTATTAGGAGCATTTGCCAGGTTAGGTTATTTTGGGGAGTGGAATTTATATCTTTTTCATCTTAACACAAAATTTTTAGGTAAAGCTGTTGGTTGGGCAGGGCACATTGATCCCCATCTTATCCTGTATGTTTTCCTTCCCACCTTAATCTTTGAGGCAGCATTTGCTATGGATGTTCATACTTTCAAAAAATCATTTGCCAATGCATTTATTCTTGCTGTCCCCGGCATTATTGTTGCTTTATTACTTACGGCATTAATCGTTATGACGATTCAGTTTTTGGGAATTGGAATGTCGGAGTGGACCTGGTTAATAGCACTGCTTTTTGGCACAGTAATAAGTGCCACAGACCCTGTTGCCGTTGTAGCCCTTTTGAAAGAACTTGGCGCAAGCAAAAAGCTGGGAACACTGATTGAAGGTGAATCATTACTAAATGATGGTACAGCCATTGTTATCTTTATGGTACTCCTTCTTAGCATTACCGGAACAGGCTCGGATACTTCTCCTATAGTAGAATTTTTGCGTGTTGCTATTGGAGGAACCCTGGTAGGTTTAGTGATTGGTTATATAATCATTGCCTGGGTAAAAAAAGTGTTTAATGACGCCCTGGTAGAGATTACGGTTATTGTCGCCGGTGCCTATATAACTTTTTATATTGCCGAGCATTTTTTCCATGTTTCGGGTGTTTTAGGACTCGTAGCTCTTGGGCTGTTAATGGCCAGCACCGGAAGAACTCGTATAAGCCCTGAAGTAGAGCACTTCTTACACGAATTCTGGGAAATGTTTGCTTTTATTGCCAATACTTTAATTTTCCTTATTGTAGGTGTAGTTATTGCCAATAATATTGTTTTTACGGCTAATGATTTTATTATTCTGATTATATTATACATAGGGATTCATTTAGTAAGAGCTGTCGTTATTGCACTATTTTTTCCTGTAATGAAGATTGCAGGTTATGGATTAACCCCCAAAAATGCTTATGTTTTATGGTGGGGAGCCTTACGTGGCGCCATCGCTTTAGCACTTGCGCTCATTGTTGCAAGTGAGTCAAAAATAGACAGTACTATCAGAGATCAGTTCTTATTTTATACTGCAGGTATTGTTACCCTGACTCTTTTAATCAATGCTACAACCATAAAACTATTTCTCAACATCCTAGGATTATCTAAAATACCCCCTGCCAAACAAAAAATGATATTAAATGCACGAAACTATCTAAGGCAGGCATCCGAAAAATCAGTTGACAAACTTAAAACCGACCGTTTTTTAAGTCGTGCTAACTGGAATAATGTTGAAGAATATTTGCCGGAGCAACCGCTGGAAACAGATATTATTTTAGATGAAGGAGAAAATGCCAATTTATACGAGACCAGACGCAGGGTACTTGAAAAAGAAAAAAGCAGCTACTGGACTCAATTTAAAGAAGGCCTTTTAGGACCTGTTGCCGTTCGTAATCTTGCCGATGCAATTAATGAGATTATTGATGCAGACGGAAAAATTCCGCTATCTGAACGAAAAGATTTGGAACGAATGTGGGTAACCCCGAAATTTCTAAGCAAATTACAATCCATCCCCCTGCTGAATAAAATTTCACAACGATTTTTCTTTGACCGTTTAGCTACCAGCTATGATGCTGCCCGCGGATTTGTAGAGGCACAATACGAAACCTTAAAGCTGGTTGAAAGCATGGCGATTAGCTCGAATACCAAGGAGCTTACGATTGACCAGGATCTAGCAGCCGTTGAGAGTGAAATTAACGAAAATCGTATACATGGATTAACTTTTCTCAGAAACCTGAAAAATACCTATCCCGAAATTTATGATGCGATAGCAACCCGTCAAGCTATCCGCTCAAACCTCAATACTGAATTAAAAATAGTTGACCGGTTAATGAAAAAAGGACAAATAGGTTCGGACGAAGCTAAAAAAATGATTGACAGTATCGAAAAAAGGATGAAAAAACTTGTAGACAAGCCCCCTGAAATAAAACCACCCGAGAAAGCTAAATTACTGCAGGGTATTCCCTGGTTGAAGGAGTTGGATAAAAACTTATTCACCAGAATTGTCAGTCTCTTTCAACATCGGAACTATGCTGTTGGAGAAAAAATTATTAAAGAAAATGGGCATGTTGATGGATTATATATTGTTGCGCGAGGAACCGTTAAGGTTACCATCAATAAACGACTCGTCGATATCTTAGGAAAAGGCAGTGTTTTTGGTGAAATCGCTGTGCTTACCAATATTCCGAGGACTGCAACAGTAACCGCAGAATCTCCTGTAACTGTATTTCGGTTAACATCGGTTAGCATGCAACAGGTTATCCATGATAATCACACACTCGAAGATAAATTATGGGAAATTGCAGCACCACGACTGGCAGTTAATATCTTAACCAACCATGATGACTACAACAAATTACAACATACAGATATACAGCGATGGCTTGAAAAATCTGAAATAATTGTCGCCAAAAAAGTCCGGAACATTGAGTTAACGGATAAAATTGGAATCCTGATTACAGGTAAAGCCATAAGAGAAAACAATGAAGAAGTTGAAGCACCGTGTTTAATTGATGATTACACCATTACACTTAGTCGCGAAAGCAGAGTACTAATTTTTAAAAAACCAAATTAACGGGAAATAATCTTTAAGCCAACAATAGCCACTAATATCATGGCAATAAAAACCAGTCGTAAAACCTCAACAGGCTCGTTAAAAATAATAATTCCTAAAATGGAAGTGCCAACTATTCCAATACCAGTCCAAACAGCATAAGCTGTGCCTAAAGGAATAGTTCTGGTAGCCAGCGATAGAAGGTAAACACTTAAAAACATGGATACTAATGTGAATACAACTGGCCAAAAGCGGGTAAATCCATGGGTATATTTCATTCCTATAGCCCACCCAATCTCAAAAATTCCTGCTATCAACAAATAAATCCAAGCCATAATAGAAGGTATTAATCCTCAATAATCTGATAAATTGGACTCCCAACACAAGCATTGGGCGATGTAATTTGCAAAATCCAGGCTATGGTAGGAGCAATATCTGTAATCTCTATGCTTTTGTCAATTCGGCTGTTTTTCACCTCCCAGCCATACCAAATAAGAGGAACATGGGTATCATAATTATATCCGGAACCTGATCCGGTAGCTTTCCCGTCTTTTTCAATCCATCCGGGTTCAAGGTTTACCATTACATCTCCAGAACGTTTTTGATGGAAGCTGTTTTGCATTTTTTCTTTTATCCCTGCTGTAAATTGATTTGTAACCATACTCATCCCGGGAATGGCATCAGCAACACCGGAATACTGAACTAAAAAACTTGCTGTCTGCTCCTGAATCTCTTTCAAGCTTGTTCCACTTTGATCAATCATTTGCTGATTCAAGTATATCTGTCCCGACTGATAAAAATCTACCCAGTCGCCATCACCATATAAAATACTTAAATAACTGTTTAATAAGGACAAGGCCTTTTGAGGATCGAATACACCTGCATTTTGCTTTTTATATTTTAAATATTCGGGAACATCTGCAACCCCTCGATCAGAAGCTACATAAATCAATACATTTTCTAACCCTATTTGATAATCTAAAAATTCAATAAAATGTTTAATATCCCTATCCAATCGCAGAAAAATATCTTCGATTTCTACCGAACGGGGCCCAAACAAGTCGCCTGCATAACTCGAAGCTGAGAAGCTTACATTTAAAAAATCGGTAAAATTATCTTTTCCCAGATTTTCTCCAATTATCGTTGAAATAGCAAAGTCTTTAGTATACGTATTTCCAAAAGGGGTATACTTTAAATACTTATAATTCCCGGATCGATTTTTTAAATAAGCTAAGTCGTAAGGAAAAGTATAGCGATACAATCTTATTCCAATCTCAAAAGGATTATCATCCGGCAGGCTCGATTGATAGTTATCCCCGAGTCTGTGAAGGGTCGACCACGTTTGTTTCATATAAACATCCCGGAAGTCTTTTTCATGAAATTGATAAACCCAGTCGGGAAGAGAATCTGTATAATGACTCCCTGTACTCCATTGTCCGTCTTCATCGTTAAACCAAAAAGCATAATCGGCTAATCTGCCTCCTGAAATGACTGAAGAAACTGGATTTGTAGCAATAGAAATTACTTTTGAGCTATCATTTGTAGCAAGCTTAAGCTCATCACCAATGGTTGAAGCCAATATATTTTTAGGAGAAAAATTTCCCAGGGTAATTCTTCCATTCATTAAATTATATTTTTTCTCATTGCCGGCACCCACTTTTTTTTCTCCCAGTTTATCATACCACTGGTCGGATATTATACCATGGTACGAAGGATAGGTTCCGGTAACGATACTGGCATGACCTGGTGCGTTTTGTGTAATAAAATAATTGTGGTGTACCTGGGTACACAGTGTGCCTTCATCAACTAATTGTTTAAAACCTCCATCAGCAAAAGCATCCCAATAACGAAGCAACATTTCATAACGCATTTCTTCGATGGTAATACCAACAATTAATTGGGGTGGTTTATTAAAATGTTTTTGTGCATAAACCAATGAAAATGAAAAAATAAATATTAAAGAAAATAACCCTTTTTTTGTGGAGTGTACAATCATAAAACATTTATATAAAAATTAAACATTAAACCGGATGTGAAGAATATCGCCATCTTCAACCACATAATTTTTCCCTTCTACATGAAATTTTCCGGCTTCTTTTACTTTTGCTTCAGAGCCTATGGTAACAAAATCTTCATATTTCATCACCTCGGCACGAATAAAACCACGCTCAAGATCGCTATGAATTGCACCTGCAGCCTGTGGGGCTTTCATTCCTTTTTTTATTGTCCACGCCCGAATTTCTTTAGGGCCAACCGTAAAGAAAGACATCAAATTTAAAAGCGAATAAGCACTTCTAATCAGCTTATTTACTCCGGGTTCAGTTAATCCTGCATCACTTAAAAACTCATTCCGGTCATTTTCATTTTCCAGTTCAGCAATCTCTGCTTCTAACTCTCCGGCGATAATTAATATTTGTGTATCCTGCCCTTCAAGTGCTTTTTTCACATGCTCTACATATTGATTACCGTCAATAGCTGACTCGTCATCAACATTACAAACATAAATAATTGGTTTAGCAGTAAGTAAAAACAAGTCATCAACATATTTTTGGTTGGCATCGGAAATTGAGAAATCCCGGGCATTTTGCATCGATTCCAGGTGACTTTTCAACTCCTGTAAAACAGCAATTCCCTGTTTGGCATCTTTATCGCCTGTTTTAATGAGCTTCTCGAATCGTTGTATTTTCTTATCGGTCGATTCTAAATCTTTTATCTGCAATTCAAAATCAATGGTTTCAATATCCCTTACCGGATCAACCGATCCATCTACATGTGGTAAATTTTCATCATCAAAACAACGAAGCACATGGATTAAGGCATCTGTATTTCTAATATCGGCCAGGAATTTATTTCCTACACCTTCTCCCTGGTTAGCTCCTTTTGTTAAGCCCGGAATATCAACAATATCAACCGTGGCAGGAATCATTTTTTCAGTAGGTTGCAATTTCTCAAGTTCCTGCAACCGTTTATCGGGGACATTAATAACACCAATATTCGATTTATTTGAGCTGAAAGCAAAATTCGTTGTTTCAACTTTTGAGCTCGACATGCAATTAAAAATCGTTGATTTCCCCACATTCGTTACACCAATAATACCACACTGTAGTCCCATAATTTTCTCTTTAGATAGATGTTTCTGAAGGCTCAAAATTACACTTTTTCAGAATTTTAAAAAGGGATTTTAAATAAAAAAGCCAGCACGGCAACTTCTTTTATAGATATTGATAATAAATTGCATTCATTTTCCGTATATTCTAATGAAAAACTGTATTTTTACAGCTAAAATTTTAACCGGATTTTTTACAATTAGAATTTAAAAAAATGACAGATATTCAAAATCTAAAGAAGATAGCTACGCAGGTACGACGCGACATTGTACGAATGGTTCATGCTCAAAATTCAGGACATCCGGGTGGATCCTTAGGTTGCACTGATTTTATGACCGCATTATATTTTGAAATTATGGACCATAAACCCAATAATTTTGACATGGATGGAAAGAAAGAGGATATCTTCTTTTTATCCAACGGACACATCTCCCCTCTTTGGTATAGTGTTCTATCCCGTTCGGGATATTTTGAGTTATCAGAATTATCAACTTTTAGAAAGATTAATTCAAGATTACAGGGGCACCCAACTACACACGATGATTTGCCCGGAATCAGAATAGCTTCAGGATCACTGGGACAGGGACTTTCAGCTGCGGCAGGAGCAGCATTATCAAAAAAATTAAACAATGATCCTAAAACGGTGTTTTCTCTTCATGGTGACGGAGAACTGCAGGAAGGACAAATTTGGGAAGCTGCAATGTTTGCTGCTCATCATAAAATTGACAATCTAATATCTACCATTGATTATAATGGTCAACAAATTGACGGTCCGGTTGACGAAATCATGACCTTAGGAAATCTAAAAAACAAGTGGGAAAGCTTTGGCTGGAAAGTGTTAGAAATGAATGGCAACGATATGGATGAGGTGGTTAAAACTTTGAATCATGCAAAAACACTAACCGGAAAAGGTCAGCCGATTATGATTTTAATGAAAACAGAAATGGGTATGGGAGTAGATTTTATGATGGGAAGCCATAAATGGCATGGTGTAGCACCCAATGATGAACAATTGCAAAGCGCGCTTAGTCAACTTGAAGAGACGTTTGGTGATTTTTAACAGATTAAATGAACATAAAAATCTAATATTATGGAAAATATAGTAATTATTGCACATGATGTAAAAAAACCAGAGATGGTTCGGTTTCTTAATGAGCGAAAAGATTGGATTTTTGGAGTTAATCTGATTGCTACCGGCAGAACAGCTGAGTTTGTAGAATCGCAAGGAATTAAAGTGAAACACCTAAGTCCCGGAAAATCTGGAGGTTATAACGAAATAACCGAAATGATTAAAAGAAAAGAGGTAGATATTGTTATTTTCTTAAGAGATCCACTCGTAAAACAATCGCATCACGAAGATATTCAAGGACTTTTGGAGGCTTGTAATATGTATAATATTCCATTAGCAACAAATTACGCAACTGCCGAGTTAGTTATTTTGGGGCACATAAAAAAAGAAGATTACGAACGAAGAAAATCAATGGATCAGTAGTTTCCTTATTCTTATAGCAACAAGAACTTAACGTTTGAAAAAAACACTCACATATATACTGTTATTTTTTACCCTTCATGTTGGAGCTCAACAAAAACAAAAAACAGAGCCTCCAACTACCCGTATATTATTTATTTTCGATGCTTCGCAAAGTATGTATGGAACATGGGGTAAAAATAAAAAGATTTCTATTGCCCGAAAATACTTAATTCAACTTATTGATAGCCTGGAGAATACCGACAACTTACAAATGGCTTTACGCGTATACGGACATCAAAGCCCTGTACCTCCTCAGGATTGTAGTGATACAAAGTTAGAGATTCCTTTTTCAAACGGTAATGCTTCAAAAATAAGACAAAAACTACGTTATATAATACCAAAAGGGACTACACCTATAGCTCATTCATTGGAACTTGCAGCCAATGATTTTCCCCCTTGTGAAAATTGCAGAAATATAATAATCCTTATCACTGATGGTATTGAAGCTTGTGATGGGGATCCCTGTCAGGCATCCCTCGATTTACAAAAAAAAGGAATCGCCCTTAAGCCCTTTGTGATTGGTATTGGTATCGATCCTAACTTTGGAGATACATTCAATTGTGTTGGTGATTTCTATAATACCACTACAGAAGAAAGATTTGAAAAAGCTCTTAATGTTGTTATTTCCAGGGCGCTAAATTCCACCACCGCACAGGTAAATCTGCTGGATTCATACGGTAATCCCACAGAGACAAATGTTAACCTGTCTTTTTTTAATCATGTTTCGGGTAATATAAAATACAACTTTATCCATACAATAAATTATATGGGAAATCCGGACACCTTAATTATTGATCCGTTGATAACTTATGATTTAGTGGTAAATACTCTCCCTCCGATAAGAAAAGACAGCATTAAACTTTCTGAGGGAAAGCATAATATGATAGGATTATATGCGCCCCAGGGTTATTTAAACATTTCATGTCCCGGCTCTAATCAGTATAGAGATCTTGAAATCATTGTTCGTAAAGATGATGACCCACAAATACTAAATGTGCATAGAAATGAACAAACCGAAAAATACCTAACCGGAGAATATGATTTGGATATCTTAACGATCCCACGAATAAAATTAGAAAACATAAAAATTGAGCAAAGCAAAACAACAAAAATAGCAATTCCCAAACCGGGAATTGCCAATTTATCCTTCCCCTCGCCCGGATTTGGAAGTTTATATAAAGAAACCTCTGATACACTGGAATGGGTTCATAACCTGAATGTAAATTTGTTACATCAAAATTTAATCTTACAACCAGGAAGTTATAGGATAATCTTTAGACCTAAAAACTCAAAACAAGTAATGAGTACGGTGATCAAGAAATTCAATATAAAACCAGGTTTATCAAATTCAATTACAGTATATTAATTTATAAATAACAATGAAAAAATTCGAATACACCGAAAAAAAAGATACACGCTCAGGATTTGGAGCAGGACTATATGAATTAGGGAAACAAAATAAAAATGTTGTTGCTTTATGCGCTGATCTTACGGGCTCCTTAAAAATGAATCAATTTGCAGAAGAATTCCCCGAAAGATTTTTTCAGTGTGGTATTGCAGAGGCAAATATGATGGGCGTTGCTGCAGGACTTACCATTGGCAAAAAAATTCCTTTTGTCGGGACATTTGCTAATTTTGCTACCGGAAGAGTTTACGATCAGGTTAGACAATCAATTGCCTACTCCGGGAAAAATGTAAAAATATGTGCCTCACATGCCGGAATAACACTGGGCGAAGATGGAGCTACTCATCAAATAATGGAAGATATTGGTTTGATGAAAATGCTACCGGGAATGACCGTTATTAATCCGTGCGACTTTAACCAAACCAAAGCAGCCACAAAGGCCATTGCAGAACTCGAAGGTCCCGTATACCTCCGCTTTGGCCGCCCTAAAGTTCCCAATTTTACGCCCGCAGATCAAACCTTTGAAATCGGTAAAGCCCTTTTATTAAACGAAGGAACAGATGTTACCATTTTTGCTACCGGTCATTTGGTTTGGGAGTCAATTGAGGCAGCGCGGGAATTAGAGCAAAAAGGAATCTCTTCTGAAATAATTAATATTCATACCATTAAACCTCTCGATGTGGAGGCCGTCTTAGAATCTGTTTCAAAAACAAAAGCTGTTGTTACAGCAGAAGAACATTTAGTAAATGGAGGATTAGGAGATTCAATTGCACAATTACTGGGTAGAAAAATGCCTACACCTATAGAAATGGTTGCTGTTGACGATCAATTTGGGGAAAGCGGAAAACCCGAAGAATTATTAAAAAAATACGGCATCGATTCTTTTAATATTATAAAAGCAGTTGAAACAGTTTTAAAAAGAAAATAATTTAATTTAAAATTGCATTTTCTTAATCCGGTATATGTCTGATTATAGTGATAAAGAGTTATTAACTCTTTTTAAAAATAAAGAAAAAAGGAATTATGCTTTTAACCTGATTGTTCGAAAGTATCAGGAAAAGCTCTATTGGCATATCCGTAAAATTGTAATCAGCCATGATGATGCAGATGATATTTTACAAAATACATTTATCAAAATCTGGAAAGGGCTAGATGGGTTTAGAGAAGATTCAAAATTATATACCTGGTTATATCGTATTGCAACAAACGAATCGTTAACGTTTTTAAAACAAAAGAAAACCAAATATTTATTACCAATTGTTGATTACGAAAACCAGCTAAAAGAGACCTTACAGAGCGATGAGCATTTTAATGGAACAGAAATACAACTAAAATTGCACAAAGCAATCTTAAAGTTACCGGAAAAACAACGGGTAGTATTTAACATGAAATATTTTGAAGAGATGAAGTACGATGATATGGCTGAAATTCTAAAAACATCAGTAGGTGCATTAAAAGCTTCCTATCATCATGCCGTTAAGAAGATTGAAAATTATTTTAAAGAAGATTAAACTTTTGTATCTTATAAGTGTCAAAAAAACAAGGGAGTAAATTGGGGGAGTCTAAAAATGAAAAAAGAATCAAATATAAAATTGAAAAATTTAAAGATAGAAAATAAGAATCCATTTTCTGTCCCTGAAGGATATTTTGAGAATTTTCCTTCAAGGATACAGGAAAAAATTGTCTCAGAAACCAGGGAAACCAATAGAATCAAACAGCTTTTTCATGTTATAAAGCCTCAATTGGCATTAGGTTTTATGATTGTAGGATTTGCACTTATAGCCATAACTGCTATTGACACCATTATGTCAAACCGGGTTAAATCATCGGTTTCTAACGAAGTATACACTCGTATTATTGAAGTGGATGCTTCCGAATATTCTGAGCAACAATTTATTGATATTCTACTTGAAGAAGAGAAAAAATCCAATGAACAGCAAAAGGAAGAAACTGACGAATATATCCACTACCTTATGGATGAAGGTATTGATTATGGAACATTAATTGACGAATTATAAAAAACAAACAAAATGAAACGATATATTCCTTTTATACTAGTTCTGTCATTTGTATTCTCCGGATTACATTCAAATGCACAAGAGACAGATAAAGAAAGCAAAGAGCAACAAATAAAATCACAAAAGATTGCTTTCTTTACCGATAAAATTGGGTTAACACCCGAAGAAGCTGAAAAATTCTGGCCTATTTACAATAGTTATTGGAAAAGGAAAAATATGATCACTGCAGAACGTAAGGAAAAGATGACATATTTTGCAGAAAATAGCGAAAATATGTCTGAAAATGAGATGTTCCAATATGCCAATAAATATATCTATTACGAAATGCAATTGGCCGAATTGTTAAATGAGTATCATGAAAAGTTCAAAGAAATTTTACCCATAAAGAAAGTAATGAAAATTTATTTGGCTGATTATGAATTTAAGACTTATCTATTAAAGAAAATACGTGGAAGTAATAAAGATGAATAATTAAATTTTTGTTTTTTTCTCATAATCATAAGGTATGCCCCGGTTGTTGTCAATCGGGGCATTTTTTATATAAAATTATTTTTAAGGAAGTTCTAATTCAACATCTTTAAGATAATCTACAGAACGGGCAATATCATCATACATGATTTTATCCTGATCGATAAACGCTACTTTTTTACGATAATCAGCAACAAATTTCTCTATAAATGGCGATGATTTTGCCGGACGTTGAAATTCTAAAGCCTGTGCAGCACTAAACAACTCAATAGCCAATATACGTTCTAAATTATGAGCAACCTTGTATGCTTTGGTTGCGGCATTAGCTCCCATGCTTACATGATCTTCCTGTCCTTGTGAAGATTCAATGGTATCAACTGAAGCAGGGGTTGATAATTGTTTATTACAACTTACCATGGATGCCGCTGTATATTGAGGAATCATAAATCCACTGTTTAATCCCGGATTTGCTACCAAAAAAGAAGGAAGGCCCCTTTTACCTGCCAATAACTGATAGGTTCTTCGTTCGGAAATGCTTCCTAGCTCGGCCATTGCAATAGATAAATTATCTAGCGCCAAAGCTAAAGGTTGTCCATGAAAATTCCCGGCAGAAATAATCAAATCTTCATCCGGGAAAATGGTTGGATTATCAGTTACGGCATTCATCTCATGGCTAAAAACGCCGGTAACATAATCAATGGAATCTTTTGATGCTCCATGCACCTGAGGAATACATCTAAAAGAATAGGGATCCTGTACATGAACCTTTGGACGTTTAATTAATTCACTTCCTTCCAATAAAAATCGTATTGTGCCTGCTGTTTTTATTTGGCCAGCATGATGTCTAACCTGATGAACAGAATCATGGAATGGCTCAATCCGTCCATCGAAAGCATCCAGCGAAATAGCTCCAATTACATCAGCTAATTGCGAAAGTTTTCTAACTTTTAGAACCAGATAAACGCCAAAAGCAGTCATAAACTGGGTTCCATTTAGAAGGGCTAATCCTTCTTTCGATTTCAGATGAATGGAACTCCAATTCATTTTTTTCAATAACTCCGAACCGGAAATCCTTTCTCCTTTATAGGTAACCTCACCCATTCCTAACATTGGCAAACACAAATGAGCCAGGGGTGCTAAATCTCCCGATGCACCTAATGAACCATATTGATAAACAACCGGTAAAATATCATGATTAAAAAAATCTATTAGTCTCTCAATGGTTTCTAACTGAATGCCCGAATGGCCATAAGAAAGCGACTGGATTTTTAATAAAATCATTAATTTAACAATTTCAGAAGAAACCTCATCGCCGGTGCCACAGGCATGAGACATAACCAAATTCTTTTGTAAATTGCCTAAATCTTCTTTGGATATTCGTTTGTTATATAAAGCCCCAAAACCTGTATTAATACCGTAAATTGGCTCATTTTGTGTTTCCATTTTCTGATCCAAATAATTGCGGCACTTATGAATTTGACGCTTTGATTGATCGGACAAAGCCAGCTTATATCCTTTCTCAATTATTTGTTGTATTGTGTTAAAGGTTAATGTATCGTCAGAAATATAATGTATTTTTTTCATGCTAAAAATTAAATTTGTGTGAATAAATAAATATATAAATAAGCTATGAAATATTATATTCATGGAAAACGAATATCTTTTCCCGACACAATAACAGGTCTTTTCCCTCCTGACATACAAATATTTTGAATTATTTTATGTATCATTTACGCTGTAATAATTGCAATAACTTATCGAATGACATCGCAGTTTGTTCGCCGCTAATCATATTTTTAACCGATAAAATATCTTTTTTCATTTCATTTTCACCCACCAATATCACGTAAGGAATATTTTTATTATTGGCATAGGTCATTTGCTTTTTCATCTTAGCAGAATCGGGAAAAATTTCAGCATTTATTCCCTTATCACGTAATTTCTGAAGTAATGGCAAACAATATTGCTCTTCCTTTTCTCCAAAATTAACAAACATCACTTTTGTTGAAGATACAATTTCTTCAGGGAAAATTTGTAATTGCTCCATTACATCGTAAATGCGGTCGGCACCAAATGACACTCCCACCCCGGATACATCTTTTAATCCAAAAACACCGGTTAAATCGTCGTAGCGACCACCACCACAAATACTACCTATCTTTACATCCTGTGCTTTAACTTCTATAATAGCTCCGGTATAATAATTTAATCCGCGGGCTAGTGTTAAATCCAACTCTATATCCGTTTTTATGGTAAGTGTTTCAATGTAGCTTAGCACTTTTTTAATTTCTTCTGTTCCTTTTAATCCAATCGCTGATTCTTTTAACATTGATTGAAGAAAATCAATTTTTTGTTGATTGTCTTTATCAAAAACATTTGTTATCTCAAAAATCTTTTCAATTTGTTTTTCAGAAAAACCAATATCAGAAAGCTCTTTTTCAACTCCACTTCTACCTATTTTATCTATTTTATCCAAGGCAACCGTAAAAGCTGTGAATTTATCTTCAGCATCTATAGTTTCAGCAATACCTAATAAAATTTTACGATTATTAAGCTTTATAACCGAATTAATATTTAATGTTTGAAAAACATTATCAATAATTTGAATTAGCTCAGCTTCATTCAATAATGAGTTACTTCCAATAACATCCACATCGCACTGGTAAAATTCACGGTAACGTCCTTTTTGCGGCCTGTCGGCACGCCAAACAGGTTGTATTTGGTATCGTTTAAAGGGAAACGTTATATCATTTAAATGTTGTACCACAAAACGGGCAAAAGGTACGGTTAAATCATACCGCAATCCTTTTTCGCAAATATCCAGTGCCAATTTATTTAATTCAGGATTGACTAAATCAGATTTGACCTTTTTAAGGAAATTGCCCGAGTTTAAGATTTTAAAGAGTAGTTTATCTCCTTCATCTCCATATTTACCCAATAAGCTCGATAAATTCTCCATAGCAGGAGTTTCTATGGGCAAATATCCGAACTGTTTAAATACCGTTTTTATCGTGTCGAAAATAAAATTACGTTTAACCATTTCAACAGGTGAAAAATCGCGTGTGCCTTTTGGTATTGAGGGTTTTTGTACAGCCATATATTTATACTATTTTTTATAATTGCAAATATAGAATAAAAATAAAGGGTTATAAAATGAAACAATGGAAACAATTGATTAAAAATAACCCCGGCAGAAATTAATCTGCAGGGGTTTAATAGAAATATTTATATTTTAATTTTTAATTAAAATAGAGAACTTCGTCCCTTTGCCAATTTTTTAAAATCTTTTTCTAAAATACCATCAAAGTTTTTTGTCCTTTCCACCCAATGATAATCAAAATAGTAAAAGTTTGCATCTTTTGCACCAATGATAATTTTATAACAACGTGCGCGTAACCTTGTCCCTTGTGGACCTACTTTGTGTAAGTATACCACATTAGGGTCGCGTTTTTGGATTGCTTCTTCAATCTCTTCGCGGGTTACAAATTTAAATTTATAAGGATATACCTTTTTCAACTTAGCCACGGTATTTATTTTGGGTGATACCTCATCTCTAATAAGATATAGCGTTTTTTGCTTGATATCTTTCATATTATCATTGTAATGCTTAAAAATATTTTTCTTAATGATGCTTGGATCGTTTTTCATATTTACGATATGATTTTGAAGAAAACGAACCAGAGACTCTATTTTATAAACCCAATACTCTTCATCAACTTCTTTGTATGACATTGGGATAGAGGCTACATCCGGCAAGTCATTAAAATCATCAATACCTCTTTTACCGATAAAAAGATTGAGGAAATTATATCTAACCTTTGTTTTATCATTTTCAAATAATACCTGAGTCATCATTAAAAATGATTTATCAGGGTCATTATACATTTCTTCAAATTGTTTGAAAGAGATAAATTCATAATCGGTTAGGTTCCATGTTTCTTTTACTGCTTGCTGAATTTTAAAATTATAGGCCGCAATAGGATTTGATTCCAACACAACATATAATTTTGAATTAAAAAACTGATTTAAATCTGCTTCTGTTGGCAAGTAATCCTGGGCAGTCAGATTTAACGAGAATACTCCTAATAATAGTGCAAATAATAATTTTTTCATGATTTTGTTTTTTTATATTTTTTTATATTGCGCTTACTTTAAATCAACAAAAATTAAACCGAAATTTACATAAGTTTTAAAAATTATGCTATTATAAAGAATAATAAAATATAAAAAGTATAAAAATTATCATTAACCTTTCATTGTATAAGGTTAATCAAAAAACTTATATTTTCATTTAAGTATAATAATTTATAGGTTTTATTTACTAAATTTACAAAAGCAATTACAAATTTGTATATTGTATTATTTCTTAAATAGTCCTATTGTATGAAAATAATTGAGAAGCTAATAAGACTTTGGAGCATTAATTCTGACAAAATAGAACAAAACAGTGACACTTTGCATAAGGCTACTATATTTAATTTTTATAGTACCATAACGAATAGCTTATTGTTTATCTTTAGCATTATTAATGTTATTCAAGGAAATTTCTTAAACTTTTTTATTGTAAGTTCAATTTTTATCATCTTATTAATCAATCATTTTCACTTTATTACGAAATTTCAATTAAAAACTTCATTAACCATTTATACCCTGGCAATATCCACCTTTTTCCTTTGGCTTATATTTGCAGGAAACATTTATAATCAGGGGATTTTAGTTTTTGGATTTTATCCAATATTAGCAATTATCCTGTTAGGTTATAAAAAAGGAAATCAAGCTTCTCTTATATTTTTCCCACTGAGTATTATTGGGCTTATTCTACCTTATCTTATTGAAACAATCTTTGATTTCTCCGTTTCAAACATAATACTTTATACGCTAATTTTTACCGGTTCATTAATTTTCATTAATATTTACTTAAAACTTTTTGAGCAAAAACAAAACAAACTAATCGGTGAAAAAAATGAAGCTAAAAAAGAAACATTGGCCAAAGAAAATTTTATTTCAAAAATTTCACATCAGATAAGAACCCCTTTAAATAATATTGTTGTAGTAACAAATATTGTTAACAATTCTAATCTTGATGAAAAACAAAGAGACTTAATTGATACTATCCAGGCGTCGACAAATAACCTGGTTAATGTAGTTAATAATATTGCCGAATTATCGAATGTTGATATTTTACAAAGTAAAGATTACAATCAGTTTTTTAACCTGGAAACAACCATTACAAATACAATTAAGTTATTTACCGATGTTGACAATAATGAGATTTTATTACCGGTGAACTTTCAGGATAAAATTAACTATCAGCTTTATGGCGATCCGGTTAAAATAAAACAGATATTTCTTAATTTAATCGAAAATATCTTAAAGAATTCAAAAAATGGCCAAAAAAAGATTCAATTAGATATTAACAGTCAAAATGAACAAAACAATACAATAGATATTGTATTTAATATATCTACCCATGATTTTGTGCATATTCCTGAGATTACAAAAATACAGAATACAATAAAATCTCAAAAAGAACGAAATACAACATTAATAAAATTACTTGATTTAAATATTGCCAGACGAATTATTGAATCAATAGGAGGAGCCTTTGAAATAAATATTTCATCCGATTTATTTAAATTCGAATTTATTATTCAGTTTAAAAAAGGAGATTTGTTTTCTGAAGAAAAGGATTCAAAAAACGAGTCTGCAATTCCGGAAATTAAGACGGATGCCAAAATTAAACTTACAGATGCCAATGTATTATTAGTAGAAGACAACCTTATTAATCAGAAAATAGTGCTTCTGAGCTTAAAAAAAGCGGTTAAAAATGTGGATATTGCCAATAATGGGAAAGAAGCTCTTGATAAATTTGGATCCATTAAATACGATGTTATTTTAATGGATATTCAGATGCCCATAATGAATGGAATTGTAACAACCAAGAAAATAAGGAATATAGAAAAAAGCAGCAATACACATACTCCAATTATTGCCATTACCGCAAATGCACTTTTAGGGGATAAAGAAGAATGTCTGGCTGCAGGAATGGATGACTACATAAGTAAACCATTTCAGATTGACACATTAATAAAAAAGATTGAAATGCATTTAGAATAATTAATAGGGTAACATCTTTTTATTCCAGCGCTGGTTTTACACCTACAATTAACACGTCATCCACCTGTTCCTGGTTGCCTCTCCAATCTTCAAAACTTTTATCGAGGTAAGCTAATTGTTGTTCGAGAGGTAATTTATGAATGGTAAGTAAAAGGTGTCTAAATCGTCGGTACTTATATTTTTTTCCGTCAGGCCCACCAAATTGATCGGCATAACCATCCGAAAAAAGATAAAAGATATCATCCTTTTTCAGTTTAATGATCGTCTTATTGATATGATCGTCAGTTCCATCTTCAAGTAATCCAACAGAAAATCTATTACCCCTTATTTCTTCAATCTTATTATCTCGAATAAAGTATAAGGGTCGAAAAGCTCCGGCAAACTCTAACAAAGCGTTTTTCTTATCAATAACACAAAGGGCAATATCCATTCCATCTTTTAATCGTACATTTTCGGACTCTTTTCCAAAAGTAACAGAAACCCCTCTATTTAACTCTTCCAATATTTTATCTGCTTCGTCAATACCCTGGTCATCGGTTATTTTACGTAAAAGCTCAAAACCAATAATAGACATAAACGCACCGGGAACTCCATGGCCGGTGCAATCAACAACAGCAATAAATATTTTATCATTTTTAATATTTACCCAGTAAAAATCACCACTGACAATATCTTTTGGTTTATATAATATAAAGGTGGAAGGCAATAATGACTTAAAAAATTTTAATGAAGGCATTAATGCTTCCTGAATTCTTTTTGCATATACAATGCTATCGGTAATACTTTTATTTTTAATGGTCAATTCTTCTTTTTGCTTAGCAACCTGTTTGGCAATTAATTCTTTTTCTTTTAATTCCTGGTTTGACCTCCGTAATGTTTTCGTTCTATATTGAATGATCCAGAATATCATAAACAAAATCAATAATATATAAAAAGCAAAAGCCAGCTTTGTTCTCCAAAAGGGAGTTAATACTTCAATCTCCAATAGTGCTCCTTTTTCATTCCATACATAATCGCTATTTGCTCCTTTTACCCTAAAAGTATATTTACCCGGAGGTAAATTTGAGAAGGTAGCATACCTTCTATTTCCAAGATTTATCCACTCCTCCTCTATCCCCTTCATCTTATAAGCATAAGAATTTTTGGCTGGATTTGTAAAATCAAGTGCAGCAAATTCTATGGTGATTAAATTATTCCGGTATGGAATTCGAATAAAATTATTTTCCCCTACACTTACTCGTTTTAACCTGTCATTAGCTAACAACTCAATAGAAGTAATTGCAATTTTGGGAACATTTTCATTTATCTGGATTGAATCGGGATAAAAGGAATTCAATCCGGCAATCCCTCCAAAAAATATTTCGCCTGACGAACTCTTAAAATAAGCCCCAAGATTAAATTCAGAATCCTGAACACCATCGGCAACATTAAAATTACTAAAAGACTCATCCTCAGGATTAAACATTGACAGGCCACGATTAGTACTCATCCATAGATTTCTGTCATCATCGGCTAAAATTGAATAGATCAGATTATTTGGAAGTCCGTCTTTTTCGGTATAAACTACAAATCGTTTGGTTTGTAAGTTCATCTTATTTAACCCGTTTACCGTACCCAGCCATAAATCATGATTAATAGTATCTTCGTAAAGACATAGAATTTCATTTGAACTCAAACAGTCTTCGCAATAAGCATTTGATTTAAAATACTTTTCTATGTTCCCGCTAATCAAATCAAGTTTATTTAGTCCATGGTCGGTTGCAATCCAGAGATTATTTTTTGAATCGAGCAGAAGATCATAGACAAGGTTAGAACTTATCGAAGGCTCATCATCGTCGTTAGCAATGTAACTTTTAACGATTGAATCATTTTTTATGTTATGTAATCCATATTTTGTTCCTATCCAAAAATTGCCCGAATCAGATTCTATAATATCATAAATTCTGTTTTTGTTTAAAATTTGGGAAATATTATTGTTTTCGAACGTTGAAAAAACATTCTCTTCTTTATCAAAGAAACTGATTCCATCCTGGGTACCCAGCCAATAATCACCATCATTGCTTTTAAATATTTTGTGTACATAATCATTTTTTAAGGAGCTATTACCTGTAAAAAAACGAGTAACTTTATTTGTGTTTCGGTTAAAAGTATGCAATCCGGTACCCCAGGTCCCAACCCATAAAATACTATCATTTTCAGTATATATTGATGAAATGTAGTTATTGGAAAATAAGAATTCTCCTTTATTATTTTTGGCGTAAAGATTAAATTTTTTCCTTCTTTTCTCAATCTTAATTAGTCCTTGCAATGTCCCAACCCATAAAATTCCGGTTTTATCTTCGAGAATAGATGTAACGGAAGTTGTCAGGACTATATTATTTTCAAATTTAAATTCATTATAAGTAATAAATTGCTCCGTTTTCCGGTCAAATTTATTTAATCCATCTTCTGTCGCTATCCATAAATTTTTATCAGAATCTTCGTATATATCATTAATGTTATTATTTAGATTTTCTCCCTTTCTTGAATTAAAGAAACGGGTAAAACTCTCATTTTCCCAGTTAAATCGATTAAGTCCATTCTTCGTTCCTATCCATAAATTATCTCTACTATCTTCAAAAATAACCTTTACTCTGTTGTTACTTATTGATTTTATATTGTCAGGATCATGATTATAACGTTTAAATATCTCAAGGTCTCTATCAAAATAATTTAATCCATCCTTGGTTCCAACCCATAGTTGATTTTTATGATCCTCAAAAATTGAGAATTTTGCATTTACCGAAATAAAATTAAAAATATCATTAAAATGCTCATAATGTCTGAATTTCTCAGTTTTAGGGTTTAAACGACTTAAAAATCGTTCTGTTTTTATCCAGATAAAACCACTATTGTCCTGATATATAGAATATACCTCATCTTCTGGAATCGTGTTTTGACTGGAATCATTATTTAAATATCTAAAAAACGTTTGTTTTTCAGCATCAAATTTATTTAACCCGTAATTGGTTCCCACCCAGATATTATCATCGCTATCTTCATAAATACAATGAATATAATTATTGGATATGGTTGTTGTATCGGTTGGATCATGTTTAAAACGGGTAAAAGTATAACCGTCATATTTATTTAAGCCATCCTGGGTTCCTATCCATAGAAATCCTTTACGATCCTGCATAAGACATTGTACACTTGTTTGTGACATGCCATCTTCGATCGTAAAATGCTTTACATTTAGAAGCTGTCCATAAATACTTCCTGAAAAAAAGAGAGGGAGAATCCCAATAAATATGGATAGCAATATGTATTTAAAAAGCTTCATTTATATATTGCTAATTTAATATATATTCGTAATAAAGCAAAGGTTTATCTATAGTTTAAACATGCTTTTCGTTTACTCTCCCGCAATTGCGCCTCCACGGTATAACATTTTTTGATATTTCAACGAAGGGGAGGATATAAATTTACCAATATTATAACTATCCCATTTCTTATCAACCCATTTAATGGTAGGTAGGTTTGAGCTAACAATATTTGGCCAATCTCTCTTGAAGTTATCTTTTCCTTTTACTTTTCTTGTTGCATCAATAAAAATGCACGAATGCGTATTATCTTGTTTTAATAAAATAAAGGAGTCTCTTTTAGGATCTATGTTTCCTGATGCAATCCAAATGACCAAATCCCAATCTGAAACATCCACTAAGTCGTCAACTAACACACACATTTTAACTTGATTAAAACCTTCGCTATGAAATAACTTCTTCACCAGATTTTCTATATGTGTTTTGTTTTTCTTTTTAACCGATAAGATTAAAACGCCATTATTTCTTGCGGTAGTAAAGATATTGGCATCTGTAATTTCAATAAACTCATTTTTTAAGTCATCAATATTCAGTGACTCATTATTCTTGTTTATTAATAATTCATCGGGAATCTCCTCCTCAAATTTAGTGGTTGCATCAATCCCCATTTTGCTTCCAAATGCCATTTTTGAAGATGAATGATCTAAGACATCCAAAGGTCCCTGCATAAAATGAATATTGTGAGAAGAATTCATATTATCCAACACAACATCAACTAATTCCTCATAATGATGGATATTAACCTTTTGATCTACAATAATCATTATTTTATTAAACATCATCTGTCCTGCTCCCCAAAGGGCATTCATTACCTTTAAAGCTTGTCCGGGATAGGTTTTATTTATTTTTATAATAGCTATATTATGAGCAACACCTGCAAAAGGGAGGTCGTAATCAATTATTTCCGGAAGAATGGCCATTTTAATAGGTGTTAAAAAGATTCGCTCCGTAGCTTTTCCAATCCATGCATCTTCCATTGGTGGTACACCTACAACTGTAGCCGGATAAACTGCATCTTTACGATGAGTAATGCATGTTACGTGAAGTTTGGGGTACCAATCGGCTAACGAATAAAATCCTGTATGATCGCCAAAAGGTCCTTCCCAAATAAAATCTTCCTCAGGATCAATATACCCTTCAATAACAATATCTGCATCTTTAGGCACTTCAATATCTTGTGTAAGGCATTTTACCATTTCAACGCTCTTTTTTCTTAAAAATCCTGCTAATATATATTCATCAATATTATCAGGAACAGGAGCTGTAGCAGAATAGGTATAAACAGGGTCTCCTCCCAGGGCAACAGCAACAGGCATCTTTTCCCCTAATCTTTTATACTCGGAAAAATGTCTTGCTCCAACTTTATGTTTATGCCAATGCATTCCTGTAAGGTTATCTTTAAAAACTTGCATCCTGTACATTCCTACATTTCTTATCTGGGTATTAGGATCCTTGGTAATAACCATTGGCAGGGTAACAAAAGGACCTCCATCTTCGGGCCAACATTTTAGTACCGGCAAAATAGATAAATCAGGATTATAATGGACTACTTCCTGACTTTTACCTCTCCCCTTTACAACTTTGGGCATCCACGAAGAAATACCCGATAGCTTTGGTAGTAACTTAATCTTTTCAAGAATACTGTTTTTGGGTGATGATAAATCGGTAAATAACTCTTCTAATTCATTACCAATATCATCCAGATTATTCACTTCAAGGGCAAGCTTCATTCTTTTTTCCGATCCCATGGCATTGATTAATATGGGAAAATTGGTTCCTGTATTTTCGAACAATAAAGCTTTACCCCCACCAGGTTGCTTTGAGATGCGGTCGGTGATTTCTGTTATTTCCAATTCAGGATCTACCTTTTCTGTAATTCTTATCAGTTCTCCCTGATTCTCTAATCGCTTGATAAAGTGGTTCAATGAGTCAAATGGCATGCTATAAATTTTTAAACAAAAGATAAGAAATATACAAAAAAAAGTATGATACTGTTGAATTGAGGAAAACAAAAAAGGCTGAGTATCGGTTATATCCCTAAACCCAACCTTTGTTATTTAAAAAGTGTTTTTTATTTAAAGAATTTAAAATCTTTTCCAAGATATCGGGCAGAATTACCTAAAGCTTCTTCAATTCTTAATAATTGATTATATTTTGCAATACGATCAGAACGAGAGGCCGAACCGGTTTTTATTAATCCGGTATTTAAAGCCACAGCCAAATCAGCAATTGTTGTATCTTCTGTTTCACCTGAGCGGTGACTTATTACTGATGTATATGAATTCTCGGTAGCTAAACGAATTGCATTTATAGTTTCGGTTAATGTTCCTATTTGATTTACTTTTATTAGTATTGAATTAGCTACAGCATTTTCAATACCTTGTGAAAGTCTTTTCACATTCGTAACAAATAGATCGTCGCCAACAATTTGAACCCGGTCACCAATTGCTTTAGTTAACTCGGCCCATCCTTCCCAGTCGTCTTCATCCAGACCGTCTTCGATGGAAAGAATTGGATATTTTTCAACCCACGTTTTCCAATAGTTTACCATATCAGCTGAAGATAAATCTTCATTGGTCGATTCGAAATGATATACTTTTCGTTCTTTGTCGTAGAACTCAGATGCAGCTGGGTCAAGGGCAATAAAAATATCATCACCGGGTTTATACCCTGCTTTTTCAATAGCTTCTAAAACCACCTCAATAGCTTCTTCATTCGATGTAAGATTTGGAGCAAATCCACCTTCATCGCCAACATTTGTTGAGTGTCCTTTTGCTTTTAATACTGCTTTTAAATGATGAAACACTTCAACTCCCATTCTTAATGCTTCGCTAAAAGAGCTAGCCCCAACAGGCATAATCATAAACTCCTGGATATCAATTTTGTTATCGGCATGCTGACCTCCATTAAGGATGTTCATCAAAGGAATAGGTAGTGTATTTGCACTTACACCACCAATGTATCGGTACAATGGCAAGCCATATTCTGTTGCTGCAGCTCTTGCTACAGCAAGCGAAACACCTAACATTGCATTAGCACCAAGGTTTCCTTTATTTTCAGTCCCGTCAAGTTTTATCAAAGCATTATCAATAGCTGTTTGATCATCGATGTAAAAGCCTTGTAATTCATCGTTAATAATCGTATTAACATTTTCTACCGCTTTTAGAACTCCTTTACCCAGAAATTTTGATTTATCGCCATCACGGAGTTCAACTGCCTCGTGAACACCCGTTGATGCTCCGGAAGGAACGGCTGCTCGTCCAACAAAACCTTCGGTAGTTACTACTTCAACTTCAACGGTTGGATTACCCCTGGAATCCAATATTTGTCGTGCATGTATTCCTGCTATCTGTCCCATAATATTATTTTTTAAATGAGTATTTTTTAATGAAATAAGAATTCAAATTTAGTGAATTATGAATTTATTTTAAAATCAGTTAATTAAATTTTGATAAATATTTAAAATCAGGATATAAAAAAAGGGCGTTATGACGCCCTTTTAACTATGATAGTCGTAAAATATTAGTCTTTTTTCTCGTCGGTCTTTTCTTCTTTCTTCTCTTTATCTTCTTTCTTTGCATCTACTTTTTCCTCAGAAGTTTCTTTTTTAACCTTTTTTTCCTTGGGCTCTTCTTTCTTCTTATCTGTTTCTAAAGCTTCTGCTTTGGCTTCCGGAGTTTCTTTGGTTTCTTCTTTAGCTTCCTCAACCTCTTTCTGTTCTGTTTTGGGCTCTTGACCTTCAGATTCAGTTGGTTGCTCGGTTTGCTGAGTTGTTTCCTCTGCAGGTTTAGATTTTTTGCCACCTCTACGGCTACGTCGTGCAGAAGATTTTTGTTGTTTCTCTTCTTTCGCCGCTAAAAGATTTTCGTTATAATCAACCAATTCGATAATACACATATCGGCATTATCTCCTAAACGGGTACCTGTCTTTAATATTCTTGTATAACCACCGGCTCTGCTCATTACTTTAGCACCTACTTCTCTGAATAATTCAGTTACAGCATCTTTGTTTTGCAAATAGCTGAATACCGTTCTTCTGGAATGAGTTGAATCATCTTTTGCTTTAGTAATTAAAGGTTCAACATACATTCTTAATGCTTTAGCTTTAGCTGTGGTAGTAGATATTCTTTTATGTAAAATTAACGATGCGGCCATGTTCGCCAACATTGCTTTTCTATGCGCAGGTTTTCTGCTCAAGTGGTTAAATGATTTTTTATGTCTCATCCTTTTATCCTTTTACTCCTTGTCTAGTTTATACTTAGAGATATCCATTCCAAATGTAAGATTCATTTGGCTAAGTAAATCTTCTAATTCAGTCAATGATTTTTTTCCAAAGTTTCTAAACTTCAATAAATCGTTCTTGTTATATCTTACTAAATCGCCAAGTGTATCAACTTCTGCAGCCTTCAAACAGTTTAAAGCTCTTACAGAAAGATCAAGATCTACCAATCTTGTTTTAAGCAACTGACGCATATGTAATACTTCTTCGTCGAACTCTTCGTTTGCATATTTTTCATCAGAATCGAGCGTGATTTTCTCATCAGAAAACAACATCAGATGATAAATAAGAATCTTTGCTGCCTCTTTTAATGCTTCTTTAGGGTGTATTGATCCATCAGATTCAATTTCAAAAACTAACTTTTCGTAATCAGTTTTTTGTTCTACACGATAATTCTCGATAGAATATTTAACGTTTCTTATCGGTGTAAAAATTGAATCTATAGCAATAACTCCATATTCTGCATCAATCGATTTGTTCTCTTCAGCAGGAACATATCCTCTGCCTTTGCTAACAGTAAGTTCTATTTGAAGTTTCACATCCGTTTCCAACTCACAAATCACATGATCAGTATTTAAAACTTTGAAATTTGTAGAGTAATTATTGATATCACCGGCTTTAAACTCATTTTGCCCGGTAATTGTCACGGTTATCTTTTCATCTTCGGCTTCTTCAACAGTACGTTTAAATCGTACTTGCTTAAGATTCAGGATAATTTCTGATACATCTTGTACTACACCAGCTATTGTAGAAAATTCATGTTCTACACCTTCTATTTTAATAGATGTAATGGCATATCCTTCTAATGATGATAACAATATCCTTCGTAAAGAATTGCCGACAGTAATCCCATAACCTGGCTCTAAAGGACGAAACTCAAATTTACCATAGGTTTCGTTTGCTTCAACCATTATGACTTTATCGGGCTTTTGAAATGCTAAAATTGCCATAAATAATAAATAATTATTTTATTTAGAATATAATTCTACAATTAACTGTTCCTTAATATTTTCAGGAATTTCAGATCGCTCCGGGATATTTAAAAATTTACCCGCCATTTGTTCCGAATCCCATTCTAACCACGAATACTTATTGTATCGGGCAGACGTTAAGCTATTATTAATTGCTTCGAGCGATTTTGATTTTTCACGAACACCAATAATGTCATTTGCCTTGAGGGTGAATGAAGGAATACTTACAAGGGTTCCGTTTACAGTGATATGTTTATGAGAAACAAATTGACGTGCTGCAGCTCTTGTTGGAGCAATACCCAAACGATAAACTACATTATCAAGTCTTGATTCTAATAATTGTAAAAGGTTTTCTCCAGTAATCCCTTTCTTTCGTGATGCCTGAGCAAATAAATTATAGAATTGTTTTTCAAGAATACCATAGGTGTACTTTGCTTTTTGCTTTTCCATCAATTGTACACCATATTCAGAAAGTTTTTTCCTTCGCTTATTTGCTCCTTGTTCTCCTGGAGGATAATTTTTCTTTTCGAAAAATTTGTCAGGTCCAAAAATTGGTTCTCCTAACTTCCTCGCTATTTTTGATTTTGGTCCTCTATATCTAGCCATGAATCTTAATATTAATCTTTTATTCTACCTCAATTAACTTTACATTAAACCCTTCTACGAGCAGGTGGTCGACATCCATTATGAGGTAATGGAGTAACATCAACAATCTCGGTAACTTCAATACCAGCATTATGAATGGTACGCATAGCCGATTCTCGTCCTGCTCCCGGTCCTTTAACAAATGCTTTTACTTTTCTTAGCCCAAGATCGTAAGCTACTTTTGCACATTCCTCAGCAGCAACCTGTGCTGCATAAGGGGTATTCTTTTTTGATCCTCTAAACCCCATTTTCCCTGATGAAGACCAGGAAATAACCTGACCATTACTATTCGTCAGTGAAATAATGATATTGTTAAAAGAAGCATGAATGTGTGCTTGTCCTGTAGCCTCAACCTTTACAACCTTTTTTCTAGAAGTTCCAGTCTTTTTTGCCATTTCTTAACGATTATTTAGTTGCTTTCTTTTTATTAGCAATTGTTTTTCTTTTTCCTTTTCTCGTTCTCGCATTATTTTTTGTACTTTGACCACGTACTGGTAAACCAATACGATGTCTTATACCTCGGTAGCATCCAATATCCATTAATCGTTTAATGTTCATTTGAACTTCAGAACGTAATGCTCCTTCTACCTTGTATTTTTCGTTCACGATCTGTCGGACCTTTGCTATTTGGTCGTCGTTCCAGTCACTTACTTTAATGTTATGGTCGATTCCTGCTTCATTCAAAACACTTTCAGCATTACTACGACCAATTCCGTAGATATAGGTTAAACCTATTACACCTCTTTTATTTTTTGGTAAATCTACTCCTACAATTCTTGCCATAAATCTTATTTAATTAAAGTACAAAGTTAATAATTTATCCCTGTCGTTGTTTAAACTTGGGATTTTTTTTGTTAATAACGTATAGCCTGCCTTTTCGTCGAACGATTTTACATTCGCTACTGCGTTTTTTTACAGATGCTCTGACTTTCATTTTCTATTATTTTTTATTTATATCTATAAGTTATTCGTCCTTTTGTAAGATCATAAGGAGACATTTCAACCTTAACTTTATCGCCAGGTAAAATTTTAATATAATGCATTCGCATTTTACCTGAAATATGTGCTGTTATAACATGACCATTTTCTAATTCTACTCGAAACATTGCATTTGACAATGCTTCAATAATGGTTCCGTCTTGTTCAATTGAAGGTTGTTTTGCCATAAACTAAATTTCCGTTTTTAATATTTCTTCAATATATTTAAATGTTGTTAAAATATCTGCTTTCCCTTTATCAACAGCTACTGCTAGTTCATAATGAGCCGAGGGTTTACCATCTAAAGTACGAATAGTCCAACCGTCCGGATCCTGTTTTATATACTTTGTGCCTAAATTTATCATAGGCTCAATGCATAAAACCAATCCCTTTTTAAGCTTAACGCCTCTGCCTCTTCTTCCATAATTAGGAACTTCTGGTGCTTCATGCATGTTTTTACCTAATCCATGCCCTACCATTTCACGAACTACTGAGTAGCCGGATTTTTCGGCATGCAACTGTACAGCATATCCAATATCCCCAACTCTGTTTCCTTCAATGGCTTGTTCAACGCCCAAAAAAAGTGATTCTTTTGTTGTACGTAATAATTGCATGACATCATCACTTACATTTCCTACGGGAAAAGTATATGCAGAATCGCCATAATAACCATCCATAATAGTTCCACAATCAATGGAAACAACATCTCCATCTCTCAACTCATAATCAGAGGGTATTCCATGTACCACTTGATCATTAACCGATGTGCATAAGGTGTTTGGAAAACCTCCGTACCCTAAAAAACCTGGTACTGCTCCATTATCCCTAATATACTCTTCAGCTATTTTATCCAGCTCAAGCGTTGTAACACCTGGCTTAATCAGTTTAGCTACTTCGGCCAATGTTTTTGAAACAAGTATATTGTTTCGTCTGATAATCTCAATTTCCTCTTGGCTTTTATAAACTAACATCAAAGAACGTTAATAATTTGATTAAATAGCAGAAGCTCCTCCGGCTCTACCTTTAATTCTTCCAGATTTTAATAATCCATCATAGTGTCGCATTAACAAATGACTTTCAATTTGTTGTAAAGTGTCTAACACAACTCCTACCAGGATTAATAATGATGTACCACCGTAAAATTGCGCCCATTGGCTATTTACACCTCCTATTTGAGCAAATGCAGGTAATATAGCAATAAGTGCTAAAAATATTGATCCTGGCAGCGTAATACGAGACATAATCGTATCGAGAAACTCAACCGTTTTACGTCCCGGTTTAACGCCAGGAATAAAGCCTCCATTCTTTTTCATATCTTCTGCCATTTGAGAGGGATTGATGGTAATGGCAGTATAAAAATAGGTAAAAAGAATAATTAAAATTGCAAAAGTGAAGTTATACCAAAAACCGGTAATATTCGCAAATGCAGCCGCGAATCCTGTTAAAGATTCAGAATTTGCAAAACCTGCAATGGTTAAAGGGATAAACATCAATGCTTGTGCAAAGATAATAGGCATTACACCTGCAGAATTTACTTTTAAAGGTATATATTGTCGAACACCTCCATATTGTTTGTTTCCCACAATTCTTTTTGCATATTGTACAGGTATTTTTCTTGTTCCCTGGACTAAAAGAATTGTTGCGATAAAAACAAAGAATAATATAACCATTTCTAACAAGAAGGCAACCAGTCCTCCACCCTGTTCTTCCAGTCTGCTAACAAACTCGGCAAATAAAGCAAAAGGTAAATTAGCAATTATACCAATCATAATGATAAGAGAAATACCATTACCTATGCCTTTATCGGTTATTCTTTCACCAAGCCACATAATAAACATAGTACCTGAGGTAAGAATAACTACCGATGAGAACCAGAAAAAGGTTCCTTTTAATACAAACGCTGTTGCAGGTAATTGTACTTGAAGATTTTTAAGGTACGCAGGAGCCTGCATAATTAGAATAGCTACCGTTAAATATCTGGTGATTTGATTTATTTTTCTTCGTCCGCTTTCGCCTTCACGCTGCAATCGTTGGAAGTAAGGAATTGCTATCCCTAACAATTGAATCACAATAGATGCAGAAATATAGGGCATGATTCCTAATGCAAAAATGGATGCTCTGGAGAATGACCCTCCGGAAAACATATTTAATAATCCCATAACACCATCGGAAGTTTGTTGCTTTAAAGCACTTAATTGTCCGGGGTCAATCCCAGGTAATACAATATAACTTCCTAATCGATATATTAATAAAATAAAAATAGTATACCCAATACGGTATCTAAGATCTTCAATTTTAGCTATATTTTTTATGGTTTGTATTAAAGCTCTCATTAATTTATAATTTTACTACGGTTCCTTCAACTGATTCAATGGCTTTGATTGCAGATTTAGAAAAAGCATGTGCTTTTACTTCAATTTTTTTGGTTAATGTTCCATTTCCCAGAATTTTAACTAAACTGTTTTTCTTAACCAAACCTGCCTCTATCAATGTTTCGATATCAATTGTAGTTATTCCTTTTTTATCAGCTAATTTTTCTAAAGTTTCAATATTTATCCCTTTATATTCTTTACGAGATATATTATTAAAACCATATTTTGGCACACGGCGTTGTAAAGGCATTTGCCCTCCTTCGAAACCAATTTTTCTGGAATATCCAGATCTTGACTTCTGACCTTTGTGTCCTCTTGTAGCAGTTCCTCCTTTACCTGAACCTTGGCCTCTTCCAACTCTTTTATTATTTTTTGTTGAATTTTCTGCCGGTTTTAAATTATGTAATTCCATAGTATTACAATATAATATTATTCGTTATTATTTTTTTTCAACCCTTAATAAATGGTTAACTTTATTTATCATTCCCAAGATTTGAGGAGTATCATTTACCTCAATAGGGTTGTTCATCTTTTTAATACCAAGTGCTGCCAAAGTATTTTTTTGGCGTTTAGTACTTCTAATCTGACTTTTAATTTGCGTAATTGTTATTTTTGCCATAAGACATCGAATTAAAGATCATTAACCATTAAAAACTTTATCAAGAGTAACTCCTCTTTGTTCTGCAACTGCTCTGGCATCACGTAATTGAAGCAATGCATCGATGGTTGCTTTAACAAGATTGTGTGGGTTACTTGAACCTTTTGATTTTGCAAGAACGTCAGTAACACCAACACTTTCGAGTACTGCACGCATTGCACCACCGGCTTTTACTCCGGTACCATGTGATGCTGGTTTTAAAAATACCTGTGCACCACCAAAATGGCTTATTTGCTCATGAGGAATTGTTCCTTTATAAATAGGTACTTTCACCAGGTTTTTCTTTGCAGCTTCAACGCCCTTGGCAATAGCTGTAGTTACCTCTTTGGCTTTTCCTAAACCATAACCTACAATGCCATCTTCATTACCTACCACGACAATTGCAGTAAAACCAAAATTACGTCCACCTTTGGTTACTTTAGTTACTCTTTGTATGCTTACGAGTCTGTCCTTTAACTCTAAATCGCTGGTTTTTACTTTTCTTATACTTGTTGACATAATATCTTCATCTTAAAATTTAAGTCCACCTTCTCTGGCAGCTTCTGCTAATGATTTTACTCTACCATGATATAAATAGCCGTTTCTATCAAAAACAACTTGAGTAATACCGGCTTCTTTTGCTTTCTGAGCAGCTAGATTACCGACTAATTTTGCTTGCTCTGTTTTTGAAACCGTTCCCTTCTCAGCAACTTCTTTATTTCTTGAGCATACTGCTAATAATGTTTTGTTATCCAAATCATTAATAAACTGCACATATATTTGTTTATTACTTCTATAAACAGACATTCTTGGCATTTCAGCAGTACCTCTAATATGCTTTCGAATTCGCCATTTTATTCTATATCTTCTCTCTTGCTTTGTTAAAGCCATGACTATGTTAATTTAAATCGTTATACACTAGCAGATTTACCGGCTTTTCTGCGTAATTGTTCGCCGACAAACTTAATACCTTTTCCTTTGTATGGTTCTGGTGGTCTAAATGACCTGATTTTAGCAGCAACTTCACCAATAAGCTGTTTATTACAACTGGTTAAAGTTATAATTGGGTTATTTCTTCGTTCCTGCTTAGCTTCTACTTTTATTTCTTCAGGTATCTGAAAATGAATATCATGTGAATAACCAAGATTTAGTTCAAGAATTTGCCCTTTCGCTTCGGCTCGATAACCTACACCTACTAATTCTTGTTTGATTGTGTATCCTTCTGATACGCCAATAACCATGTTGTTGATTAATGAACGATACAAACCATGCAATGATTTTTGTCTTTTTTCTTCGCCTAATCGTTTTAGCTCAACTTGATCATCTTTTACTTCAACCTGAATATCTTGATCCACCTTTTGTGTCAATTCACCTTTTGGCCCTTTCACCAACACCTCATTTGAATCATTTACAGTTATTGTAACGCCTGCGGGTATTTTAACGGGTAATATTCCAATTCGTGACATTTAAATATCCTCCTTTTTAATGTACATAACATAAAACTTCACCACCTACATTCAATGTGCGTGCTTCTTTATCTGAAATAACACCTCTTGATGTAGATAAAATAGCCACACCTAATCCATTAAGTACCCTTGGAATTTCGTCGGCTCCAACATATTTTCTCAATCCGGGTTTACTTGCCCTGATAATTGAACGAATCGCGGGAGCTTTGGTTTCCGGGTGATATTTTAATGCTATTTTAATAATTCCTTGTTTATTGTCGTCTTCAAACTTATAGGATAAGATATATCCTTTATCAAATAATATTTTAGTAATATCCTTTTTTTGGTTTGAAGCAGGAATTTCTACTACTCTATGACCTGCCATCACGGCATTTCTAATTTGAGTAAGATAATCTGCTATAGGATCTGTGATCATATCTCTTCTTTATTTTAATTACAATCTACCAACTTGCCTTCTTTACTCCGGGTATCAAACCTTTTGATGCCATTTCTCTAAAGGTAATTCTGCTTATACCAAATTGTCGCATATACCCTTTTGGTCGTCCGGTAATTAAGCATCTGTTATGCAACCGGATAGGGTTAGAGTTCTTCGGTAATCTGCTTAATCCAACATAATCACCTTCAGCTTTAAGTTTTGCTCTTTTTTCAGCATACTTTTCAACCAATTTTTGTCGCCTTCTTTCTCGGGCTTTCATTGATTCTTTAGCCATACTATCTATTTCTTTTTAATATTTTTAAATGGTATTCCAAATTCTCGCAACAGGGCTAATCCTTCTTCGTCGGTTTTAGCAGTTGTAACAAATGTAATTTCCAAACCTAAAATTTTATTGATTTTATCAAGATCAATTTCGGGGAAAATAATTTGTTCCTGGATACCTAACGTATAGTTTCCGCGTCCGTCGAACTTCGAACTAACACCGTTGAAATCTCGAATCCGGGGTAGAGAAATGGCGATTAACCTTTCCATAAACTCATACATTTTATCTCTGCGCAGTGTTACTTTCACACCAATAGGCATTCCTCTACGTAACTTAAAGTTAGAGATATCTTTCTTAGAGTATGTTTTAACCGCTTTTTGTCCTGCTATAAGGGTTAATTCTTCCTGTGCGGTTTCAATCATTTTTTTATCAGCAACAGCCTGACCTACACCCTGGTTTAGTGTAATCTTAACCAGCCTGGGAACTTCCATAATGGTTTTATATTTAAATTCCTTGGTTAAAGCTGGTATAATCTCTTTTCTGTACTTTTCTCTTAATAAAGGCGTATATTCCATTACTTAATCTCCTCCCCTGATTTTTTTGAATATCGCACTAATTTATTTTTATCATTTAACTTTCTACCAATTCTGGTTGGTTCTCCAGTTGAAGAGTCAACAACCATAAGGTTAGAAATATGAATTGGTGCTTCCTTTTTTACGATTCCACCTTGTGGATTATTTGCATTAGGCTTTGTGTGTTTAGAAACCATATTCACACCTTCAACAATAGCTTTTTCTTTGTCGTAAATTACTTCAAGTACTTTGCCTTGTTGTCCTTTATATTCACCTGCATTAACGTAAACCGTATCGCCTTTTTTTATGTGTAATTTCTTCCTTTGCATGCAGCAATGATTTTAAATTATAATACTTCTGGAGCTAATGAGATAATCTTCATATAATTTTCACGTAATTCTCTTGGTATCGGACCAAAGATACGTGTACCACGAATTTCACCTACATTATTTAACAATACAACAGCATTGTTATCAAAACGAATATAAGAACCATCGGGTCTTCGAACTTCTTTCCTCGTTCTAACGACAACAGCTTTTGATACTGTTCCTTTTTTTATTTCACCTGATGGTAAAGCACTTTTAACAGTTACTACGATCTGATCACCAATAGAAGCATATCGCTTACGTGTTCCTCCTAAAACCCGAACACATAAAACTTCTTTGGCTCCGCTGTTGTCAGCAACTGTTAGTCTACTTTCTTGTTGTATCATGACTATTTAACTCTTTCAATAATTTCTACTAATCTCCAACATTTATTTTTGCTTAAAGGCCTTGTTTCCATAATTCTAACAGTAT
>DATFIZ010000069.1:0-11633 GCA_035269575.1 Bacteroidales bacterium
GGCTATTGGAACAGGCCTGCCGGAGCATAATAATTACGCGGTGGATTTTATCCGTGCGGTTCGTTGGATCAAAGAAAATTTGCCTCATGCAAAAACCAGTGGAGGGATTAGTAACCTGTCGTTTGCTTTTCGGGGCAATAACCGGGTTCGTGAAGCCATTCATTCGGTGTTTCTTTTTTATGCCATCGAGGCCGGCCTCGATATGGGCATAGTTAATCCCGCTATGCTTGAAGTTTATGATAACATTCCGAAAGATTTGCTTCAGCTTACCGAGGATCTGGTATTGAACCGGAGGGCTGACGCAACCCAACGACTGCTTGCTTTTGCCGAACAAAATGAGCTTTCAGGAAAGAAAGAAGAGGATTTCGACCAGTGGAGAAAGGCTCCTGTGCAGGATAGAATGAATCATGCGCTGATTAAAGGAATTTTAGACTTTGTTGAGCAGGATATAGAGGTGCTAAGAAAAAATTATAATGCCGCATTAGATGTTGTCGAAGGACCTTTGATGGAAGGAATGGGTAAGGTGGGTGAGCTTTTTGGTTCGGGGAAGATGTTTTTGCCACAGGTAATTAAAAGTGCACGGGTGATGAAAAAGGCTGTTGCCTATTTGCTGCCATTTATCGAGGAAGAAAAGAAAAATGCAGGCGATACATCTTCCAAAGGGAAAATACTTTTAGCTACCGTCAAAGGCGATGTGCACGATATAGGGAAAAATATTGTCAGCGTGGTGCTTTCGTGTAACAATTACGATATCATTGATTTGGGGGTGATGGTACCCCCTGAAAAAATTGTGGAAACAGCAAAAAAAGAAAACGTGGATATCATTGGCCTTAGCGGGTTGATTACTCCATCGTTAGAAGAAATGATAACCGTTGCCCGTGATTTGGAGAGGGAAAAGTTGGATATTCCGCTCCTTATCGGAGGAGCAACAACTTCAAAAATACATACCGCTTTAAAAATTGACCCGGTATATTCAGCGCCGGTAGTGTATGTTAAAGATGCTTCGCAAAGCGTGAATATGGTAAATAACCTGCTGGTAAAAGAGTTGAAAAAAGATTTTATTCACAGGCTGAAAGAAGATTACCAACGAGCCATGGAGAAATATAATCAATCCCGGTCAGGGGCAGAATATGTTCCCATTGAAGAGGCACGGGAAAACCGGTATCCTGTCGACTGGGAAAATGCTCAAATCCAGCCACCGGCCTTTTTAGGGTCTAAAGTGTTGGAAAATTACCCGTTAAAAAATTTGTTGAAATATATTGACTGGACTTTCTTTTTCCATGCCTGGGATTTGCCGGGTCGTTATCCCGCAATATTTGACGATCCTGTAAAAGGAACTGAGGCTAAAAAACTTTTTGAGGAGGCACAGCAAATGCTCGATCGGATGATTCAAAAAAATATGCTACAGGCCAATGCCGTCTTTGGGTTTTATCCGGCCAATGCAGACGGGGATGATATCATTATTTATAATGAGAACGGGAGTCAAGAGAAGACTCGTTTACCGATGCTAAGAAACCAACGGCTAAAACCGGAAAATGAAGCAAACCCCTGCCTGTCTGACTTTATTGTTCCGGTAGAATATAAGAAAAAGGATTATATCGGTTTATTTGCAATCACTGCAGGACTTGGTGCAGAACAATGGGTGAATGAATTCAGAGAACAGGGAAATGATTATGATGCAATCATGCTGAAAATTCTGGCTGACAGACTGGCCGAAGCTTTTGCCGAGTTGTTGCACGAAAAAGTGCGACGCGAATACTGGGGTTATGCCATCAACGAAAAATTAACACCTGACGATTTGTTACATCAACGGTATCGGGGAATAAGGCCCGCAATAGGATATCCTTCTTTACCTGATCATGCCTTAAAAAAGCCGGTTTTTGAATTGTTAAAAGTCGACCAACAGGTTGGTATAGAATTAACCGAAAATTATATGATGCAGCCACAGGCTTCGGTATGTGGCCTTTACCTGGCACATCACGAATCAAAATATTTTACTATCCGGAAAATAGGAAAAGACCAGGTGACAGATTATGCTGTAAGAAGCGGAACAGCGATCGAAGAAATGGAGAAACGTCTGGCACAGAATTTAAGTTATAAGTAAACAGTTGATAAAAGATGAAGGTTATAGATAAAATAAGAAAAGCAAAAAACACATTATTTACCTTTGAGCTTTTGCCACCGCTTAAGGGGCATACCATTGAGGAGATTTATGCAGCCATTGACCCCCTGATTGAATTTAAGCCTGCGTATATAAATATCACGTATCATCAGCAGGAAGTAATTTATAAAAACCGGCAGGATGGCTTTCTGGAGAAAAAGATCATTCACAAGCGCCCCGGAACAGTGGCTATTGCTGCAGCTATTCAAAATAAATATAAGATAACCGTGGTTCCCCATATTATTTGTGGTGGATTTACCAAAGAAGAAACCGAGGATGCTTTAATCGATTTGCATTTTCTGGGTATCAATAATTTGTTGGTTTTACGTGGGGATCCCGTTCCCGGAACTAAACGATTTACTCCGGAGCCCGGTGGACATAAATATTCGAGCGAGCTTATCGAGCAGATTATGGAATTAAATCAGGGGAAATATTTACATGAGCATCTGGTGAATCCTATGCCTACTAATTTTTCGGTAGGGGTAGCCGGATACCCCGAAAAACATGTCGAAGCACCTAATATGGAGGTAGACCTTGAATATCTGAAATTAAAAATTGATAAAGGAGCCGAGTATATCGTTACGCAAATGTTTTTTGATAATCAAAAATATTTCGATTTTGTAGAAAAATGCCGAAATGTTGGGATTGATGTGCCGATTATTCCGGGTCTTAAACCGGTAGCTACCTTAAATGATGTCCGTTTATTACCCCGGACTTTTAATATTGATTTACCCAATGAGCTGATTGATGAGATAAAAAAATGTACATCCAATAAAGAAGTGCGGCAGGTAGGCGTTGATTGGGCTGTTATGCAGTCTAAAGAGCTCGTTCAGAACGGGGTGCCCGGTATTCATTATTATACACTCGACCAATCGGATAATATCCGTAAAATAGCGAAAGCAGTCTTTTAATACTTATATTTTCTTCTTGAATAAAGTTCTTCTTTCATTGCAATTATTCATTATCTTTGCAACGCTAAAAATATTTTTTGCTTAAAGACAGGAATGATAAAATACGAGTATGAATCATATTAGGAATTTTTGTATTATAGCCCATATCGACCATGGGAAAAGCACGTTGGCCGACCGGTTATTGCAAGCGACCAATTCTGTATCGGATCGCGATTATAAAGATCAATTGCTCGATGATATGGATTTGGAGAGAGAAAGGGGTATTACCATAAAAAGTCATGCCATCCAGATGAAGCATACTTTCGAAGGGAAAGACTATGTGCTTAACCTGATTGATACACCCGGACATGTTGACTTTTCCTATGAGGTGTCACGATCCATTGCCTCGTGCGAAGGGGCTTTGTTGATTGTTGATGCTACCCAGGGCGTTCAGGCACAAACAATATCCAATGTATTTCTGGCCATGGAGCATGATTTGCATATTATCCCTGTAATGAATAAAATGGATTTGGATGCAGCCATGCCCGAAGAGGTGAAAGACCAGATTATTGAATTAATTGGATGCGACGAAAGTGAAATTATTCCGGCCAGTGGTAAGACAGGGCATGGAGTGGATGAGATATTAAAAGCGATTATTACAAAAGTACCCCATCCGGTGGGTGATGCAGAGGCACCTTTACAGGCGTTAATCTTTGATTCTGTTTTTAATCCATACCGGGGTATCGAAGCCTTTTTTAAAATTCAGGACGGTACCATCCGTAAAGGCGATTTGGTGAAATTTATTGCTACCGGGAAACAGTATAATGCCGACGAGATTGGGGTTCTTAAATTTAAGCAGGAACCCCGGAAAGAGTTAAAAGCCGGTGATGTTGGTTATATCATTTCAGGAATAAAAACAGCCAAAGAGGTAAAAGTGGGCGATACCATTACGCATGTCGACCGGCCCTGTCAAAAAGCAATTAGCGGTTTCGAAAATGTAAAACCGATGGTTTATGCCGGTATTTATCCGGTAGATGCCGACGATTACGAAGATTTGCGTGAAGCGATGGAGAAACTTCAGCTGAATGATGCTTCGTTAACGTTTGAGCCCGAATCATCAGCAGCCCTCGGATTTGGTTTCAGATGCGGATTTCTTGGGTTGTTACATATGGAAATTGTACAGGAACGCCTCGATCGCGAATTTGATATGGATGTGATAACGACCGTACCTAATGTATCCTATAAAGTATACCAGAAAAAAGGGGAGGTTACCGAAGTGCATAATCCATCGGGACTACCCGATATAACATATATCGACTATATCGAAGAACCGTATATCAGGGCACAAATTATTTCCAAGACCGATTATATCGGAGGCGTGATGAAATTATGTATCGATAAGCGGGGTGTGCTAAAAAATCAAGTTTATTTACCCAACGACCGGGTAGAAGTAACTTTTATTATGCCACTGGCCGAAATTGTGTTCGATTTTTACGATAAGCTGAAAAGCATTTCCCGCGGCTACGCTTCGTTCGACTATCAGCAGGTAGGCTATGACAAAGCCAACCTGGTGCGGTTGGATATTTTATTAAACGGCGAGATGGTGGATGCTTTATCAACTTTAATACACCGCGACAATGCTTATTCTTTTGGCCGCCGGATGTGCGAAAAGCTGAAAGAGCTTATTCCGCGCCAGCAGTTTGATATAGCCATTCAGGCAGCTATTGGCGCTAAAATTATTGCCCGCGAAACGGTGAAGGCTGTACGAAAAGATGTTACTGCAAAATGTTATGGCGGAGATATTACCCGTAAACGAAAACTGCTCGAAAAACAGAAAAAAGGGAAAAAACGAATGCGCCAGGTAGGGAATGTGGAAGTACCACAACAGGCATTTATGGCAGTACTTAAGCTGGATTAATACTTTTATTACTCTGTTGGCTGTTTATCCTGCTCACCAGGAGTTAAATCGGAGTAAAGAAATTTATTGGTTTCAATCCATTGGTTTAACGAATAATCCCATTGGTAAACAATTTCCATATGGAGTTCTCCCTCTTCATCATATTGAGCAACGGTTTTATCAAAATTAACCCAGTTCTTCTTCGAATAATCCCACTTTTGATGAATGGTCTCGATTAGTCGTCCTTTCCGGTCGTATTGATACATTATTCTTAACCCATTAAGCCACTTTTGGGAATAGTTGTTCCAGGTTATTCTTACTTCCTGGGTTTTTTTACCTCGGAAATTGTAGAGAAATTCATACTTCCCTTCAGTACTCCATCTTTTGTTGGTTTCATTCCAATTGCTTATAAGGATCTCGTTAGGATATGAAAATTCTCTGGGATAATACAACTCAAATTTTTTATAATATTCCCAATTATTCTTAATGCTGTTGAATTTGCTGATGATAATGCTGTTTTCCAGCCCATCCATATTGTAATCCATAATATACCGTACCGTATTAATCCATTCTTCGCCGGGCTTTTGCCATTCCTGGTATAAAATTTCTTTTCGTTCGTTAAAATTGTTGTAATATGATGTTTTCAGTTGTGTGTTTACCCAGTTGTTAAACGAAGGTCTCCAGGTTTGTACCAGTTTTTCCTGTTCATTCCCTTTTTTATCATAGGAGAAAAATTCCTGGGTTGTATTTGTCCATACTTCTTCTGAGGTGTTCCACTTTTGGGTAAGGGTTCTTAAAGGGTCCTTTTTTTTATTATAATGGACAATTTCACGCTCATAAGTCATCCATTGGTTTAGATCTTCTACCCAACTGTATTTATATATAGTATCAATATTATGCGATACGATTGAATCAGCTATCAATGAGTCAATTTTATCGGGTAGCTGAGCTGCTATTTGTATCGTAAATGATAGATGTGCAGCAATAATCAGGATTTTTTTTATGGCAATATGCTTAAGCATATATCTTCTTGTTTTTCTAACAATTTAATGAAAAGGACGCTTAAAGTCAATTTTTAGTCAATAATATTTTTTTTGTTCAGCCTGATTATTTGCTTTACTTTTGTATATTCTTAAAAAAGTTATCATGACTGATAAGAGAAATCAACAAATTAAGTCTGCTTCATGGGTTGGCATCATTGGAAACTCTATATTAGCGGTTGCAAAGATATTCATTGGTGTTGTTTCCGGCAGTTTTGCCGTAATTGGCGATGGAATTGATACTACCACCGATATTTTAACTTACTTTATTACCCTGCTTGCTGCACGGATAATGAATAAACCTCCTGATTATAAATTTCCCTATGGTTATAACCGTGCCGAAGCAGTTGCTACCAAGGCATTAAGTTTTGTTATATTTTTTGCCGGAGCACAGTTGTTTTTTTCTGCGCTAGTTAGAATCGTGAAAAATGAGCCACACCAGGTTCCTTCAATATTGGCTGTTTATGTTACCATCTTTTCTATCGTGGCAAAAGCCGCGCTTGCTATTTATCAACTAAGGGTTGGTAAAAAAATTAACAGCAATATGCTTATTGCCAACGGGAAAAACATGCGAAATGATATTTTAATCTCAGTTTCAGTATTGTTAGGGTTATTGTTTATTCATGTTTTTCATTTACCCGTGTTGGATTTAATTACAGCAATATTAATTGGCGCCTGGATTATGCGGTCGGGATATGGTGTTTTTATGGAATCAAGCCGGGAACTGATGGATGGAACCGATAATCCCGACGTGTATTATAAGATATTTGATGCCGTAGAAGAGGTAGGCGCTGTGAATCCTCACAGAGTGAGAATCAGGAAACATTCGAACATGTATACCGTAGGGTTGGATGTTGAGATTGATGGTAAACTAACAATCGATGAAGGGCATAAAATTGCCAAAAAGGTAGAGCTAAATATTAAAACGCGTATTGAGAATGTGTATGATGTTTTAGTGCACATCGAACCTAAAGGGAACGAAGAGAAAGAAAAGTTCGGCCTGTCGCGCGATAATATTGATTCGGAATGCAAAAAGAAAAAGAATGGAAGAAAGATATAAAAAGCCACAGGGTTCTTATATCAGTTTTATGAGTGATAAGGTTAAAACACACGGTGGCATTAACCTTGCCCAGGGAATCCCCGGGTTTAGTCCTCCCGAAGCGTTAATACAAATTTTAAGCAGTCTGACAACCAGTAATTTACACCAATATGCTCCCGGAAACGGGAATAATGAATTGCTTGAACTTTTACTCAAAAAATATCAGTCCGAATTTACTTTTACAAAAGATGATTTCTTAATCCTGCAGGGTGCCACCGAAGCATTATCGTTGCTTTATATTTACTTTAATAAAATCATCCAAAAACCTTTTTCGGCGTTAGCTTTTGAGCCTGTTTACGAAAGTTACAATAATCTGCCGCAAATTTTTAATACAGCCTTTGTTTCATTTCCGTTTCAAAACGATTCAACCGTTGATTTTGCTAAGTTGGAAAAAACGTGCAGGGAAAAAAATGTAAAAGTTATTTTTATTGGTACACCGGGGAATCCTTTTGGCAAGATATGGAGTAAAAAAGAAGTTGAGAACTTGCTCAAACTGAGCAAAGACCTTGATGTTTTTGTCGTATTTGATACCGTTTACCGCGATTTGTATTTTGAAGAAAAACCCTACATCCCTTTAGACCAGTTTCATCCCAATGTGTTTTATGTGAATAGTTTTTCCAAAATACTTTCAATAACCGGCTGGCGTATCGGATATTTAGTGGCTCATCAAATGCATATGGAAACTATAAAATCTATCCATGATTATACCGGCTTATGCGCGCCTTCGATTTTGCAGCAAGCTATTGCAGAGTATCTTAAAAATTATAATTACGGAAAAGAATATATTGCATCCTTACGGGAAAAGTTAAAAAAATCATATACTTTGTTATCCACAGCGCTTCAAAAGTTAGGATTTAAAGTCCCTCAAACGAAAGGTGGCTACTTTGTTTGGGCTCAGCTACCGGAAAAATACCCCGATGGTTTTAAGTTTGCTGTTGACTTATATGAGCAACAAAAGGTAGCAGTCATTCCAGGCGAACATTTTTCGGTGAATGCGAAAAATTATATCCGTTTAAATATTGCACGCCCTATAGTTGAGGTTGAAGAAGGGATTGAAAAAATAAATGCATTTTTCGGCCAATAAATATCTTGTTTTACTATTCATTGTTGATGGTAAATCCAAATTTCTTTAAATCATCCCAAAAATCAGGATAACTTTTTTGAACCACTTCAGGGTCGTCAATAATTAATATATTGCTCACAATAGCCAAAGGAGCAAAAGCCATAGCCATCCGGTGATCGTCATACGTTTTTACAGAATGGTTTGCCGGAATTTTTACCGGCTCATTTCCTTGCCACTCAAGATAATCTTTTCCGTTGGTTTGCAGATGTATTCCCATCTTTTCAAACTCTTCCACCAACGCTTTGATACGGTCGGTTTCTTTTATCGACAGGTTATCCAATCCGGTTACCCGAAACGGAATGCTTTTAGCTGCCAATGCTACCGTAAGCGTTTGTGCTAAGTCAGGACAGTCGGTAAAGTCATATTCAAAAAAGCTGCAGGTTACCGGAATATTTTTTATAGATAGTCCTCTTTCATTAAATTCTGATTGCACCCCTAAGTCTTTAAAAATTTCGGGTAAAACCGAATCACCCTGCAAGCTGTTTTTTAATAAGCCCGGTAATTGTATCTCTGCGTTCTTTATGAGAGAAATTATTGCGAACCAATACGAAGCAGCCGACCAGTCGGGTTCAACATTTGCTGCTTTTGCAAGATAATGTCCTCTTTTTATCTCAATGGAGTTTTTCTCCCATTGAAAATCTATGCCATGGTTTTGCATTATTTTCAGAGTCATATGAATATAATCTTTCGATAGAATTTTATCTTCGATATTGATTTTTAACCCTTTTTCCAGCACTGGTGCTATCATTAGCAATGCGCTGATATACTGACTGCTGATATTTCCTTTAATGTGGATTGATTTTGATTTTAGGGAGGAGCCCTTAATGTTTAAAGGAGGGAAATCTTCTTTTTCCAGGTATTCTATTTGTGCACCCAAATCTCTCAATATACCGACCAGAATTTTTATCGGCCGTTGTTTCATCCGCTCACTTCCTGTTAATATCCTTTCGCCCGGAGTTATGGATAAAAAAGCAGTCAGAAAGCGCATGGCCGTCCCTGCAGCACCAATATCAATCAACGGCTGGGATAAATGGTTAAGCGCATTTATCATTACTTTGGTATCATTACTTGTTGAAAGATGGTGTATCTTAAAATGTTCTTTACAAAGCGCCCTGATAATCAACAATCTGTTCGAAATACTTTTCGACGCAGGTAAGCGAATTGTTTGACGGGTTTGTTTATCGGGTGCTTTAATTTTTATTTTCATCCTTAAAGGGTGTTATACCATTTTAGGGTTTCCAGCATCTGGTTCTTGCTGCAATGCTGGTTAATTTTTATTTTACCAAAATCTTCGAGCAAAGTAAAATGAAGAACTGTTCCTTTATTTTTTTTATCATGTCCGATAAGTTCCAAAATTGTTTCTTTGTTCTTTTCGGGAATGTTAGGTTTTGAAAATATATTCAGAATATAGCGGACAATCTGAGTCATTTTATTTGCCGGGAAATTACATAACCTGCTGGAAAGATAAATTTCACACAACATCCCTAAAGCCACGGCTTCGCCATGCAGCAGACGGCTTTTTTTATCCATAAAGAAACTTTCAAAAGCATGCCCAAAGGTGTGTCCGAAATTTAATGCTTTTCGCATTCCTTTTTCCTGTGGGTCTGATTCAACATAATGATTTTTTATTTGAACCGACCGGGCTATGAGTTGGTTTAGGGTATTGAAATTAATGGTTGTAATGTTATGTTGTATCAAATGCTCAAAGTCCTGCTGGTTAAAAATCAGAGTATGTTTAATCATTTCAGCCCATCCCGAAAGAATATTGCGTTTATCCAGTGTTTTTAAAAAATGGCTGTCTATAAATACATTCTTCGGATGACTAAAAACGCCAATTTCATTTTTTAGGGCTAAAAAATTAATTCCTGTTTTTCCCCCTGCTGAAGCATCCACTTGCGATAATAGGGTGGTAGGGATATTTACAAAATCTATTCCCCGCTTAAAGGTAGATGCCGCAAAACCACCCATATCTCCAATAATTCCACCTCCCAGATTAATAAGTACAGAATTTCTGTCGGCATGATGCCGGGTTAAAAATGTCCAGATGTTGATTATGGTTTCTATTGATTTGTTTAACTCTCCACTTCTGATTTCGATAATTTTTGCGTTGTCTAATAGATGGTTTGTTTGTATATGAGGAAGGCAGTGTTTTTTGGTGTTTTCATCAACCAAAATGAAAACTTTACTATAGTCCGATTCATCAAGGAATCGTTTGATAACCGATTGAACAGTAGTTGATATAATGATGGTTGAAAAGGATGTTTCAATTCTCATAGCACATATTTTAGCAGATAAAAATAAGAAAAACTATTGGCTTTATGTTTTTTTTAATTAATCATCCTATATTTTAATTATGTATCATATAGAAAGTTCCTTATCTTTGAATAGTAACTAATAAAAGTAAATTATGCAATTCGATAATAAAAATAAAGTATTAAAATTAAATATGCGACGGTATATTGTTCTTTTACTATTTACGATGATTATCGGATTACTGGTTTTTACCCGTTTGCTGATTAATCCTGTTTGGGGTATTGATAAAACCACCGCAATATTAATTACTATAGTCGCCTACCTAATCTATATAATGATAACTTATATAAAAAATTATCTATATATTTTATATTCGGATCAGGGCGATAGAATTACACTGAAATTTGTTTCATTAAGACCTTTTGATAACAAACGAAATGCGATTGAAATACCTAAAAAGGATTATCATGGATATAAGACAGGGAAATCTTTTTTTAATTTAAAAGAAGAGATTACGTTACTCATTAATTCTCCGAAAGGTGTTGCTAAATACCCACCAATCAGTATAACTGCACTTAGTTCAAAACAGAAAAAAATGTTGTTTCATTCATTAAATCAGTTCTGATTTTTTTTAACTAAAGCCTTTCTAAAATGTGTTTAATATCATATCTGCAGATGATGTTTTTATTGGCTTATTTCAATATTAAAACCTACATTTGTCCAAAATTAAAATGCATGAAAATCATGCAAGTTTGATGTTCCACATTAAAACTATACAAAAAAATGAATGTAGATAAGTTAATGATCCAGCTGGAGCAAAAACATCCGGGCGAGTCGGAGTATTTGCAAGCTGTACGCGAAGTATTAGAATCGATTGAGGAAATATATAACCAAAATCCTCAGTTCGAAGCAGCCAGTATTGTTGAACGAATTGTTGAGCCTGACCGGGTATTAACTTTTAAGGTGCCCTGGGCCGACGATAATGGTAAAGTGCATGTTAACATAGGTTACCGTGTTCAGTTTAATAATGCCATTGGCCCATATAAAGGCGGATTGCGTTTTCACCCGAGTGTAACCTTGAGCGGACTTAAGTTTTTAGGTTTTGAGCAAATCTTTAAGAATTCCTTAACGACCCTTCCAATGGGTGGTGGTAAAGGTGGTTCTGATTTC
>DATFIZ010000070.1:0-4210 GCA_035269575.1 Bacteroidales bacterium
GGAATAACGAAGTAACGTTTTACGTCATGCGGTGCAACAATGGGCTGCCTTTTTTTAATGCGTTGATCGAAACTGTGCAATAAGCTACCGTCTGAAAAGGCCACATTGGCAAAACGAGCCATGGAAATGTCCATCTGTTCACTCAACCGGATGGCAAACATTTCCATAATTCGTTTCGAAGCGCCCATCATATTTACCGGGTTGGCAGCCTTGTCGGTAGAAACACAAAAATATTTTTTTACGCCTTTGGCAATGGATTGTTGTATGGTTTTTTCGGTATTGAAAATATTCACATCAATCATGCGCATCAGGGTAAAGGGATCCTTTTCGCTACGTACATGCTTTAATGCAGAAAGATTCAGTACATAATCGTATTTCCCATCGGCTTCGAAAAACGCATCGTATTCCACCGACCCCACATCCAATGCAAAGGTCTTAAAATCCCCGTCGATATACCCCAATGAACTGCGGATATCTCGTACCAATTCTACCATATTATTTTCTGAAATATCGACCACATGCAACTTTTGAGGGTTGCGTTTAAAAATCTCTTTGGTAACGGCCTGCCCGATGGAACCGGCACCACCAATCACCAAAAACCGCGAATTAGAAACGGTTTGTTGTAGTTCTTTTTCGTGCTGGTTAATATCTTCAGTAAATAGTTCTTTTTCTCGTCCTATTAAATTTAACATGTAATTTTTCAAAATTAAATATTTTACTATACATCCTTCGACAGTGCTTCGTCTAGCTCAGCAAGACATTGCTCAGGATGACATTCTCTTCGTCAAGCTCAGAATGACATTGCTTAGGATGACACTATTTTCTGTCACACTGAGGTTCTCGAAGTGTGAAAAGTGACCATTTAAATTTTATACTTTGTCTTTTTCCTTGTATCTTATATACTGCTTCCTGCTGCCCTCCTGCCGGCAGGCAAGCCATGCCTCCGCTGAAGCTCCGGCAGGCAAGCTATTATTAAATCTGTGTGCTATTCCAGACTACTAATTCCACTCAAACAATTGTTTCTAAATTTAAAAAATCTGCAATATGCATATGTTTAACCCCTTCGATCGTATCTTTAAAAATTTTATCCATGGTAATTACATATTTGGGATAACTGTTTTTAACCTGCAATAAAGGTTTAAACTCTCTTTCAATTGTATTTTCGCCGGCAAGTAAATAAGCAATTTGGATATATACGGTTTCATTTCCTTTTTGTGCTATAAAATCTATTTCCAACTGATCCAGTTTACCAACAAACACAGAAAAACCCCTTCTTTTTAGCTCAAGCATTATAATATTTTCCAGGGCACCGGAAATTAAGCGGTCTTTATACCCCATTACCGAATAAAGAATGGCCATATCGGCAGTATAAAACTTCTCTTGTGTTTTAAGAATTTCTTTTCCCCTAACATCATACCTTGAAACTCTGTGCAAAATAAAGGCACTTTCCAATGCTTTAATATAATTGTAAATCGTGTTAATATCAATCTTTCGTTGCTGGCTCTTAAAGTAATCGGCAATGTTTTTGCCCGAAAACTTATTTCCTATATTATCGAAAGCATATTTTACAACCCGCTCAAGTAATTCAATATCTCTGATATTATTTTTTTGGATGGTATCCCTAAGAATTACAGATGAATAAATATCGTAAACTATTTTATAGGCTTCGCCAGGGCTGTAATCCGATGTATGTAATACCGGAAACCCTCCATATCTCAGATACGTTTCAAACTCAGTATATATATCTTCTGTTTTATTGGCCCGTTGTTTTTTAAATACTAAATACTCTTTAAAGGATAATGGAAATATATGAAACTCCAGATATCTTCCGGCTAAAAAAGTGGCTAATTCCGATGATAACAAATGAGAATTAGAACCTGTGATATAAATATCTGCATTAAAATCAACCAAAAAAGAGTTTACTGCTTTTTCCCAATGTTCTACTTCCTGCACTTCATCAAGGATAATGTAATATCTCTTTTCATTATCGAATTTTTCTTTTATATAATCGTATAGCTTAGTAGCGGTAGTAATATGAGTGTATTTAAAGCTTTCGAAATTTAGATAAATGATTTGTTCTTTTTGAATATTCCGTTGTAACAACTTGTCGCGCAACAGGTTTAAAATGGTTGATTTACCACTTCGCCTTATCCCGGTAAGCACCTTTATAAAAGGCTTATCGATATATTTTTCTAATTCATTAATATATAATTCCCGTTGAATCATGATGTGTTTTTATGGTTGCAGGCATAAAAATATTAAATTTTATTGTTTTTTTAAGGTTACAAGCATAAAAAATGTTTTTTTTCATTGCTAACCTGTCTAATCGGCAGGCAGGAGCGCTGAGTTTTGTTTCTCGCTGATTATCGCTGAGTTTTACGCTGATTTACGCGGAGTTATTTAAGTATTATCTCAGCGACCTTTGCGAATCACTCTGCGCAACCCTGCCTTCGGTAAATCTTCGGCAGACAAGACTGCGAGAACTCTTTTTTTATTCTGTTTCATTAAAAATTTCTCTGCTGTTTTTAAAATGATGGACTTGAGTGTTATTTATATTCATTGTTTTTTCGCCGGCATAGATAATATGTCCGTTGGTGTCTGCGCCCTTTATTTTAAAAAAATGTGAAATACCTTCATGAAAATCGGTATTATATGTTCTGGATGCTTTAATTTCTATGGGTACCAGCTTTTGCCCGCTTTTAAATAGTAAGTCCACTTCGTTTTTATGGTTATCTCTAAAAAAATATAAATTGGCATCTTTACCTGCATTATAGCGCGTTTTTACGGCTTCCATTACCACCATATTTTCGAATAAACCACCAAGCAAAGGGTCGCGGGCAATTTGTTTAAGCGATTCAATCCCTAGTAAATACGAAGCTAATCCCACATCGACAAAGTATAATTTGGGCGATTTAATGATTCTTTTGCCCAGATTATGGTAATAGGGTTGTAACCTGTAAATAATATACGAAGCTTCTAACACCGATAACCAATTGGAGATAGTGGGGGATGATACCCCGGTATCGGAGGCTAAAGAAGCTACATTTACCACTTGTCCTGTTCTGCCGGCAAGTAACCTGATAAAATTTTCGAAACGTGTTAAATCTTTTAGCTGGATAAGTTGCCGTACATCCCGCTCGACATAGGTATGCAGGTAATTTCTATACAATGCCGTTGGTTCCTGATTTTGATCGTAAATACGGGGCATAAAACCTTTCAATAGCAATTCATCGCGATCAAAGTTTTTGTGGATTGCGCCTAATTCATTGAGTGAAAAAGGTAAAAGCGTAACAAGTGCAGTTCTTCCGGCAAGCGACTGACTGATAGATGCGTTTAATGTAAGCTGATGGCTGCCGGTTAAAATAAATGCTCCATTGTTTTTTTGTTCATCAACCATAACCTGTATATACGAAAGAATTTCAGGTACCCGCTGTACTTCGTCGATAATTAATGGTGAAGGAAACTGTTTAAAAAAACTTTTGGGGTCGTTTTCGGCTAATAGCCTGTTTTCGGGATGTTCTAAATTGCAATAGGTATACGACGGAAAAGCCATTTTTGCCAGTGTAGTTTTACCCGATTGCCTGGGGCCGGTAATGGTAACTACAGGATAGGTTTTGGCAAATCCTTGTATAACTGATTGTAATTCTCTTTTTATCATTTTATTTAAAAACTATATTTGTACAAATATAAAGTATAAGTTTAATATTGTACGAGCACTTGTGTGTTTTTAATTATCTTTATTAATAAGCCTTTACTTTCATCGTTTGATAAATCTTTATAATCTAATACTTTACCTAATATTTTTACGGATTCCTGGAGTTTTTCAGTTGTTTATTGTGTTGCGCCAGTTTTTTTTCGTTTAATGCATATCCTTTTAATAAATATTCTTTTAATACTTTATTAGCCCAGATTCTAAATTGGGTACCACTTTTGAATTTACTCTATATCCTACAGAAATAATTGGATCAAGATTATAAAATTTTATTTTTCGTTTAACTTTTCTGTTTCCTTCAATCTGAACTACCGAGGATTCTTCGGTAGTTGAACTTTCACTTAATTCCCCAGCACTAAATATGTTTTTTAAATGTACCCCAATGGTATCTGTATCTTTGTCAAATAGATATGCCATTTGTTTTGGAGATAACCACACGGTTTCACGATCAAGTTTTACCTGAACTTCAGTATTACCATCTTCTGTTTGAAATATTTT
>DATFIZ010000071.1:0-4454 GCA_035269575.1 Bacteroidales bacterium
ATCCACATCTTCGGCATCATTAAATGTTAAAGGAATCTCCTGATCCATCAACTGTGGATACCAGATAGAGTTTTTATCCGGCAATTTGGTCGGTGTAAACACCGGAATCCATACCAGCTGAAAACTGTTTCGATTCAGGTAGTAATCAATTTTTAGTGCATTAACACCCATGCGTATTTCTTCGAAATCGGGCAGCAGGAATTCGCTTAAATCTTTGGGCGAAACAATATCAGTAATAAAAGCCCCGTCGGCTTTACCCCAGATAATCTGCTGCCGGCCGAAACGGATATCAAAATGTTTAAAATAAATGTCGATATACGCTTCGCGGATTCCAAAATCCAATTCGCGATCGAAGTAATGATAAACATAAGGATTCGCTTTAAAAGCAATATTCCCTTTCGAGCCGGTAATATCCAGGTTTAAAGTATTCTGAACAATGGAAAAATCATTCGACCCTGTGGTTAACAGCCCGGTATAATTTCTTACATATCCCGAAAAATCAGGTTCTTGTGCTTTTATATCCATAGTTGTTGCTATAAATACAAAAACAAATAGTATGCTGTATTTTATTTTATTTCTCATATCAATCATTTTTTTTGAATGAAAAGGTAGCAGAATTGCAGCTATGGTTTAGGTTTATAAAATTATATTCATCCTCCAATTCCGGCTACCTTTTTTCTTACCCTAAACTTTGTTACAATCCTCTTGTCATCGTTCTTTCGGTAAATTTCATATCATCCACACCAATGTCAACCTGAATATTGCTTAATATCATTTTTGTGGTATGATCATCCTGAATATTTTTCATTTCCGTATTCGAAATAACCCAGTAATCTTTAATTTTCTCATATTTTTTTACTGTAAGAATTTTCAGAAGATCACCATCCTCGTCGTAAAATTCTTTTTTCAGTCCAATCCAAATATCTTTTATTACCCAGGTAATGGTTTTGGAGTACATATACTCCTCATCTTTTGATACACTTTCCACAACATAGCATTGTTTGCCGTCAATGGTTTCTTCCCGTAAAAGCTTGTGTATATCTTCATCGGGATGGCGGTCGCCCAAATCATCGTACGTAAAGTCCGAGCCCATAAAATAATCGTCCTTGCTGTCGCTGGAGATTCTTTTTACCTTTCTAAGTGCAGGCAAATAAATCCACTGGTCGTCATCTTTACCTGGGTCGTCATAGCTCCAGTTCATGAACGATGTATTTTTCACATCGGCCGGCGAGATAAAAAACATGATGCTTTTTTCTTCTTTGCCGTAATCTTTACTATACTGTTTGATTTTCCGCACCCGCTCGTTGTTTCGCGAATCTATCAGGTGCATGCTTAATTCAGATGTCCCGTCATTACCGGTAGAACGGTAATAAACATTTTCGATAATCTTCTGTCCCGACAAATTCTGGGCAGAAATTCCTGTGCTTATCATTGCCAATAGCAAGAGTAAAGCTGTAATCTTTAAATTTTTCATAGCTTTTATTTTTTAGTTATTATTTTGATTTCTTTTTAAAAAACACTTTCGAGTAGTTAAGCAATACCAGTAAAATGGTAATGGTTCCTACAAAAGTGGTGAACATATTGAGCGATATTAATGCTCCCAGCTCCCTGTTTGGTGGGAATACAGAAAACAATAACACCATAAATCCGGCAATAACCACAATAGCATTAAAAGCAATAGCGCGCCCAGAATGATACATGGTAATTTTTGCCGTCGTAAGCCGGTCGTGTCCTTTACGTGCATTTAACCGGTATTGCGACACAAAGTGCACCGCATAATCGATACCAATTCCAATGGCGATACTCGATAATAATGCCGTAGTAGTGCTAAGCGGAATATCCAGGGCCCCCATTAATCCAAAGCTTATTAAGGCAGTAAGAATTAACGGAACGGTAGCTGCCAGACCAACAATAATTTTTCTGAACATGATAGAGAGTAGTATCATTACAATAAATAAAGAAAGTATCAGGCTATAGATTTGTCCTTCAAGAATTAGGTCTGTAAATACTAAAGCCTTATATCCGGAACCGGCATAATTCACCTCAATATCCATTTCGCTAAATTGCTCACGGTACTTTTCTACCACCTCAATAGCCGAACGGATAGACTTTGAGTCATCGCTTTTCAACTGAATATTCAAGTTCAGTTTTGAATAATCGTAGTTTACTACTTTCCACAGATTATCCGGATCTCCCGACATTTCGTAAAGCAACAGATATTGAGCATTCAGGTCTTTCGAATCGGGAATCCTGTTAAACGCTTCCTTGTCGGCATGCATTACTTTATTCATTCGTTTCAAATAATCCGAAAGAGAGAATGAGTCACCGACTACGCCCAAATTACTTTCCACATCCTTTTGGAGTTTATCGACTAAAACCAAAGCTTCCGGCTCTTTAAATTTATCCGCTTCGGGCGATTCGAGTATCAGGTTAATCACCGATGTTCCGCCAAATTTCTCGTTGATAAACGCATCCGTTTGTACAATCTCGCTGTCTTTCTCAAATTTATCCAGGAAACTGGAATTGATCCAGATCTTTTGCATCCCAATAACCGATAAAATAATGATAAGGATTGATGCGTAAATCGATACCGTTTTTCGTTTAAGCATTGCCGTTGCAAACCGGTAAGCAAAGTTATTTTCAGATGCTTTGGCTTCTTTAATTTTTTTAGATGATTTAGGTAATCCGAAAATCATTAACCCGGCAGGAATAAATACCAACGATAATACCATGGCCGATAAAACACCAAAGGCGGTGAATAAACCAAAATATTTAATCGGATATACCTGTGAAGTAAGTAAAGCAACAAAACCAACCGCTGTGGTAATTGATGTCATAACCACCGGCGATGTCATGTGGTCAATCATTTCTTTAATGGCTTCCTTTTTACTTCGTCCCGGATGCTGGCTTATATACAACTGCAAATGATTAAACAGATGAATTCCGTCGGCTACCCCTATGGCAATCAACATGACCGGAATCATGGTAGAGACAGAATAGATGGGAATATTTAAGCCGGCCATTAAGCCAAAAGCCCAAATCGTACTTATAATCACTACAAAAAATGTAAGTAGGGTGCCTTTAACACTGCGCAACAACAAAAAGAGAACCAACAAAATAACCACTACAACAATGGGTACCATTTTCTGCATATCTTTTGGTGCAAGATAAGCCAGCGTACCTTCCACAATAGGCGTTCCGGCAACATACAGTGTGTGATTTTCATCTTCGAATGAATGGCTGATGTCCAGTATTCGCTGATAAAAATCCTGCGAAAAGACATCATCGTGAATATCCGCAATCACAATTGCTACGGTTTCGTCTTCGGAAACCATACGCCCAATAGCCATTTCATTGTTGCGTACATTGCCGGCCAGTTCTTTTAATTTGGCTTCATCGTTGGGCGTTTTTTTATAAAACGCTTTTACATCCAGGCCCAATTCTGTTCCTACAATATTGTCTGCGGTATAGAGTGATGTAACCTCTTTCTTTTCTACTTCAGGCAATTTTTGGATAGCCCTGGTTAAATCTTTAATTTTTTGGAGTGTTACAGCATTATAGATCCCCTTTTTGTTTTCAATGGCAATGATAATTCCGTCTTTGATATTAAAAATATCTTCGGCTTCATCACTGTAAACAAATGCCGGATGTTCTTTGGGCATATACTCGTCCAGATCCGTTTCCATTTGTGTGTTGCTTTTCATCCAATACACAGCCAAAACAGAAATCAGCAGGATAACAATCATTGAAATCCAACTATAATCCAACAACCTATTAAGAAATTTTTTCATACTCTAATTATTTTGTGTTTGTTAATACTCACTAACTTTATTGATAAAAAAATTTATTTTTTTATCATTTCAAAAAATGAATGTAATAGCTTCTCTCCTTTTTTTATCAGGTTTTCGCCTGAGGATCTGAAGTGCCAGTCCTTAACCATTAAATGCAAAGCTCCCGTTAAATAAAGGGTAAGATAATTGCTGTCAATATCGCTACGGTACATTCCGGATGTTTGTCCATCTTTGATAATATTTTCAATATAATCCTGGTTATTTTTCATAATGGAATGGATTAATCCCGACAATTCTTTATTATTACTAAAAATTTCTTCAGAAAAAATTACCGAAATAATAGATGGCCTTGCCTGAAAAACCTTAAGCATTCGCTCAAAGAAATCGGATATTCGTTCACTCGGGCTCATGTTTCTATCCTTATTTAAAAAATTCTTACTTTCCTGCTCAAAAGATTTTAAAATAGCCATTAATATATTTGTCTTGCTATCAAAATGCCTATAGATAGCTGCCTCGGATATTCCAATCTCTTTCGATAAATTTTTAATGGTTAATCCCTGTATCCCTTTTGCTGCAATTATTTCAACTGCAGTAGTTAGTATTTCTTTCTGTCGTTCTGATAACATAATATTGTTAGTTAGTATTCACTTACAAAAGTAAGGT
>DATFIZ010000072.1:0-21893 GCA_035269575.1 Bacteroidales bacterium
GAAAAAAGGTGACAGAGTAGCTTTAGTTGGTTTTGGTTCTTTCTCTGTAGCAAAAAGAAATGCAAGAACTGGTAGAAACCCACAAACTGGTAAACCTATTACTATTAAAGCTAAAAACGTAGTTAAATTTAAAGCTGGAAGTGATTTAGCAGACGCAGTTCAATAAAAAACTTTAACTAAATAATGGAAGGGAGTAACATAGCTTTTGTACTCCCTTTTTTTATAGGTATATGATGATGAATTCCGATTTGATAAACTACCTGGAACAATTTATTACTCAGCAAAGGCTTAATTTATTTCATCAGATTCTTAATCAACGAACTAGATATATCACTGTTGTGCTGGAAGATATTTATCAATCGCAAAATGCCAGTGCTGTATTACGAACTGCAGATTGTTTTGGCATTCAGGATATACACATTATCGAAAATAAAAATGAATATCAAATTAATCCCGATGTAGCTTTAGGTTCTTATAAATGGTTAAATCTTGTAAAATATAATAACCAGAAGAGTAATACCCTGGAAGCTATCAGTGATTTAAAAAAACAAGGGTACCGCATTGTTGCTACTACCCCACATACAAATGACGTTAATCTCGAAGATTTTGATGTAACCCAGGGAAAAACAGCTTTGTTTTTTGGTACTGAATTAAATGGACTTTCAGATATAATGATTGTTAATGCAGATGAATATATAAAAATCCCTATGGTTGGATTTACCGAAAGCTTTAATATTTCCGTTTCAGTTGCTATTATCTTGCATCATCTGACTTCATCATTGAGAAAATCAGAAATTGATTGGCAATTGTCTGATAATGAAAAAGAAGAAATTTTATTGGAATGGTTAAAAAAAACGATAAAAAAATCATCACTACTTATCGATGATTTTTTATCTAAGAAAAACAACTTTTAATCACAAAAATTCGTATATTGATGTAATTTTTTTCATCTTTATCGTTTGATTATTTTATGAATAAAATAACCGCATTTGAAATAAATATACACTGTGAATAGTATGAATTGTATTATTATAGATGATGATGCCCTCTCAAGACGTGTAGTGGAGGAATTTGTTGAACGAACAGACTTTCTTTCGCTTAAGCACTCTTTTAAGGATGCCGTTGAAGCCATTAATGCATTTAATAAAGGAAACGAAGAAATAGACTTGATATTTCTGGATATTGAAATGCCTGAAATGGACGGTATAGATTTTATGAATGCATTGAAAAATTTACCACAAGTGATAATTATTTCATCCAAAGAAAAATATGCTGTGAATGCTTTTGATTATGATGTTACCGATTATCTGTTAAAACCCATAACATACAGTCGTTTTTATAAAGCTGCATTAAAAGCAAAAAATATACATGAAATTAAAGAACGGGATGATGTTGATGAAATATATGTTAAAAAGAACTCTGCACTGGTACGATTAAAATATGATGAAATTCTTTGGGTTGAGGCACTTGAAAATTATGTGATTATCAATGCTTTTAGTGAAAAATTTACCATTCACTTTACCATGAAGTCTATCGAAACTCAGCTGCCTTCAAAACAATTTAAACGCGTACATCGTTCGTATATTATTAATGTAAAGAAAATTGACCGGATTGAGGATAATTCAGTTTATATCAAAAATTCAGAAGGCTTGAAAAATATACCAATTGGTAAAGCTTATAAAGAAAGGTTTATGAATGACATCAATCTTATGGGAAAATAGATTCTTATCATTAACTTTGTATTTTATAAATTGGGATTTATCCCAATTTTTTTTGTTTTAATAACGCTAATAAAACCATCGTATGATTTCGCAACGACAATTGTTTCTGCAGCATGTAGGGCAGACTTCTGATTTTCCTTTACAATTGGAAATTGAACATGCTGAGGGAATTTATATGTATAGCCCGGATGGGAAATCCTATATTGATTTAATTTCAGGAGTATCTGTTAGCAATGTAGGACATCTCCATCCTAACGTAGTTAAAGCAGTGCAAAATCAAGCGGAGAAATTTATGCACTTGATGGTGTATGGAGAATATATCCAGTCTCCGCAGGTAGAGTATGCCAAATTGTTAACCAACTTGCTGCCTGAAAACCTGAGTTCGGTTTATTTTGTAAATTCCGGCAGCGAAGCTATTGAGGGAGCTCTGAAGCTGGCTAAACGATATACCGGACGCACTGAAATCGTTGCTTTTAAAAATGCTTATCATGGAAGCAGCCATGGGGCATTAAGTGTAATGGGAAACGAAGCGTTTAAAAATGCTTTTCGCCCATTATTACCCGATATCCGTTTTTTGGATTTTAATGATGAAAAATCGCTAGAGCAAATTACCGATAAATCAGCCTGTGTTTTAATAGAACCTATCCAGGGAGAAGGAGGAATAAGGCTTCCTGAAAATGATTATTTGCAAAAATTACGGAAAAAATGCGATGAGACAGGAACCTTGCTCATTTTCGATGAAATACAAACCGGTTTTGGAAGAACAGGAAGTCTCTTTGCTTTACAGGAGTTTGATGTTGTTCCTGATATTATGACCATTGCCAAAGGAATGGGTGGTGGAATGCCCATTGGTGCTTTTGTTTCTTCCAATGAAATCATGTCGGCTTTTAAAACAAACCCGATTTTAGGGCATATTACTACTTTTGGTGGGCATCCGGTTTCTTGCGCAGCAGCTGTTGCTTCTTTAAAAACAATTGTAGATGAAAAACTTTGTGAAAAAGTAAAGCAGAAAGGCCAATTGTTTCGGGATTTATTGATTCATCCGGAGATTAAAGAAATACGTGGGGTTGGTTTGTTTATGGCGGTTGAATTAAAAAACTTTGACCAGGTAAAAAAGGTAATCGATATTGCCGTAAGTAAAGGCCTGGTGACCGACTGGTTTTTATTTCACGACAGTGCTTTTCGAATTGCTCCCCCTTTAATTATAGATGAAAAGCAGATTAAAGAGGCTTGTAACATCCTTTTAGAAGCTATTGATGAATCGGTAAAATAAATTGAATATATACTTCTGTTGGGATGAATGGTTTGGATTTATTTTTGCTATTAAATTTTAAAATCTTAAGATGAAACGTATTGCTTGCTTTATTTTTTTTACTGTTTTTTATTTTTATCCAGCGAAATCATATGCTCAGGAAATAAGCGTTTATTCCGATAGCCTTCAACATTATTTCAGCTTAATGGCTCAGGAACGAGACGATGATAAAAAAGAAGAACTAAATAAAAAAATAATAGAGTACTTCCGAAAAGCACTGGCTCAGGATGATAGTTTCAATGATGATTTTTCCTCTTTAAAATATATTGGAGATATAAGAGCTGAAGATGATAAGCTTAGAATTATTACATGGAACCTGCCTTATTACGATGGGACCCATCAATATTTTGGATTTATTCAATATAAAAAAAATCGATGGAAAACATTAACCTATGAACTTACCGATCGATCTGAGCAGATAAAAAATCCGGAAGATGAAATTTTATCCCATAAAAATTGGTATGGTGCTTTGTATTATCAAATAATAGTGAATAATCATCGACGAGATGATTATTATACCTTATTGGGTTCAGATTTAAATGATTTGCATAGCAAAAAGAAACTGGTTGAAATACTCCAATTTGACCAAAATGATCACCCTGTTTTTGGAGCTCCTGTTTTTAAAAACAGGGAAGAAAAGCTTGCACGGGTGGTTTTTGAATATAGTGCACAAGCTACTATGGGTTTATCGTATGATCAAGATAGGGCGATGATTATTTACGATCACCTTTCACCTTTCCGTCCTAGCTTAAAAGGGAAATACCAGTTTTATGGACCGGATTTTTCGTATGATGGGCTCAAATTTGAAAATGGAATTTGGAATACTTACCACGATATTGATGTAAGGAATAATAATATTGATTAATATGACTAATAAACAAAATAATGAATTGTTTCCCTATTTTGTAGAACAATTTGCCGATTTAAAGATTTTACGCTATCAAGTCCCGGGATTTGAAAATTTATCCTTACATAAAAAGAAATTGATGTATTGTCTTTCTGAAGCAGCACTTTGTGGAAGAGATATTATATTCGATCAGAATTTTAAATATAATCTGATTATCAAAAGATTGCTTGAGTCAATAATAAAAAATTATGAAAATCATATTGAGAATAATGAATGGCAGGAGTTTATGGTTTACGCCAAACGTGTATGGTTTTCCAATGGCATACATCATCATTATTCTACCGATAAATTTTTACCCGGTTTTTCGAAAGAATTTTTTTTGGATTTAATATATCAGGTCCCTGAAAATGAATGGACTGTTAGTTTGTCGAAGAAGGAAGTAATCCAAAAAATAATTCCTGTAATTTTTGATCCAAAAGAATATCCCAAGAGGGTATGTCAGGATCAATCGAAAGATATGGTTACCCAGTCAGCCAACAATTTTTATGAAAATATGACACAGCAAGAAGTCGAATCATTTTATCAGCAAATGATAAATCCTGATGAGGTTGAACCAGTTTCTTTCGGATTAAATTCAAAATTGGTAAAAGAAGACGGAAAGGTTAAAGAAAAAAACTGGAATGCTAGTGGAATGTATGCTGAAGCCATTAAAAAAATTGTTTATTGGTTGGATAAAGCTACTGAAGTGGCTGAAAATAAGAAGCAAAAGGAGAGTTTGCAAAAACTTATCGATTATTACCGCTCTGGCGATTTGAAAAAATTTGATGAGTATAGCATATTGTGGTTAAGCGATACCGATTCGTTTATTGATACCGTTAATGGATTTATTGAAATTTATGGAGATCCTCTGGGGCGCAAAGCTACCTGGGAGGCTCTCGTTAACTTTAAAGATGAAAAAGCTACCCGGCGAACCGGTATTTTAAGCCAAAATGCACAGTGGTTTGAAGAACACTCACCTGTTGAAGCGGAATTTAAAAAAAAGAAAGTACAGGGCGTAAGTGCTAAAGTAATCAATGTGGCTATGCTTGGCGGTGAATGTTATCCTGCCACACCCATTGGGATTAATCTTCCGAATGCTGAGTGGATTAGAAAGAAACATGGATCAAAATCGGTAACCATTGAAAATATTACCTATGCTTACCATATGGCTTCGCTTAAGAGTGGATTAACAGAGGAGTTTTCGTTTTCGGATGAGGAGATTGAGTTACATAAAAAACATGGTTTTTTGGCCAATAACTTACATACTGATTTACATGAATGTTTAGGACATGGATCGGGTCAGTTAAGGCCGGGCGTAAGCACCGATTTATTAAAAAATTATTACTCTCCTATAGAAGAAACAAGGGCCGACCTGTTTGCCTTATGGTTTATGATGGACCAAAAATTAATTGATTTGGGTATTTTGCCCTCATTTGAGGTAGCTATAGCCCAATATAACAGTTATATTAAAAATGGATTGATGACACAACTTACCCGAATTGAGCCGGGAAAAAATATTGAACAGGCTCATATGCGAAATCGTCAACTTATTGCTCAATGGTGTTTTGAAAAAGGACAGGATGAAAATGTTATCGAGAAAAAAATTAAAGATGGAAAAACCTATTTTGTGATACATCATCATCGAAAGTTAAGGGATTTGTTCGGAAGGCTTTTGGCAGAAATACAACGAATTAAATCAGAAGGTGATTATGAAGCTGCTAAAGACCTTATAGAAAATTATGGAGTAAAAGTTGACAAAGAATTACATCATGAAGTTCTTGATAGGTTTAAGAAGTTGAAATTAGCACCTTATTCCGGTTTTGTAAATCCAAAATATACCCCGGTTTATAAAAATGACGAAATGGTTGATGTAACGATTAATTACGCTCAGGGATATACTGAACAGATGATGGAATATGCAGAGAAATATTCGCTACTGCCTGACTTAAACTAAAGTATTGATTTATTTGTTTTTTAATCGTAACTTGAAAGGTAATTTAACATTATGGCAAACCGAATATCCAGGCAAAATACATATGTTTATTTCATCGATAACGATGATTCTTATATTCGCGATGTGCTAGCCCGATTTGAAGAAGTAAACGATTATAACATCCGTATTTATACCCGGAGCAAAGAATTTTTTGAAGATTTTACCGAAGTGTTACCCTCAATAAAACAAATTGATATCATTTTTCTTGCCACAACACTTGAAACTGATCATGAAAATAAACCGGTAGAACCCATTGATGTTCTTAAAAGAATTAAAGAAATCAATCCATATGCTGAAATTATTTTATATTCCGATAATGATGATATAAATATGGTTTCTTCTGCTTTTCATTATGGTGCGTATACATTTATAAAAAGAAATGAAAATATTACATTACGCATCATAAATAACATTAAAGGAATTATTAGTCAGAGAAATTTTCAGTTAAAAAAAGAAACCGGGATTTATATGGTTAAATTGTTTCTTCTTTTTTTCTCAGTCCTTATTATTCTGTTTGTCTTGCTTTATTTCTTTTTTCCTGAGTTGTTTGCATTTTAAAATGTGAATCAATTCAAATCCGAAGGGGAAATTCAACCAAAAGAGATATTTAAATGATTGTTATCTCTGCTAAAATTTCATTTTGATTCAAGGAATAACTAATCTTTGCTGTCTATTTGGCAGAAAAAAACCTATGGCACAACTATTGAAAACTAAGTTTCGGAAAACAAATGTTAAACATAAAATACGGATATAAAATGCAAAAAGGAAAAATTGGAGTTACTACGGAGAATATTTTCCCAATCATTAAAAAGTTTCTTTACTCCGACCATGAGATTTTTTTAAGGGAATTAATGTCTAATGCAGTGGATGCAACCCAAAAGTTAAAAAAACTGGCTTCGCTGGGCGACTATAAAAATGAGCTGGGTGATTTAACCATACGTGTTTCGTTAGATCCTAAAAATAAAATTCTTACGGTTAGCGATCGCGGGATAGGAATGACAGCTGAAGAAATTGATAAATATATTAACCAGATAGCATTATCAAGTGCCGAAGAGTTTATCAATAAATTTAAAGACCAAACAACCATCATCGGTAAATTCGGACTTGGATTTTATTCATCGTTTATGGTCGCTAAAAAGGTCGAAATTGTTACCAAATCATATCAAGATGATACCAAGGCAGTGAAATGGACCTGTGACGGAAGTCCTGAATATAAGATTGAAGAAGTGGAGAAAGAAGATCGTGGAACCGATATTATTTTACATATTGATGACGATTCAAAAGAATTTGCAGAAGAGAACAGAGTTAATGAATTGTTGAATAAATATTGCCGGTTCTTACCCATTGAAATAGCTTTTGGAAAGCAGAAAGACTGGAAAGATGGTAAAGAGGTAGAAACCGATAAAGATAGTATCATTAATGATACAAATCCTCTATGGACACAAATGCCAGCTGATTTAAAGGATGAAGACTACAAAGCATTTTATAAAAAACTTTATCCTTATAATGATGATCCGTTATTTCATATTCATCTTAACGTAGATTATCCGTTTAATCTGACAGGTGTTCTGTATTTTCCTAAAATCAAAAATAATATAGAGATACAGAAGAATAAGATACAACTTTATGCCAATCAGGTGTTTGTTACCGATTCGGTAGAAGGAATAGTACCTGAATTTCTAACCCTGTTACATGGCGTGTTAGATTCACCGGATATTCCATTGAATGTATCTCGCAGTTATTTGCAGAGTGATGCCAATGTTAAAAAAATATCAAATCATATAACCAAAAAGGTAGCCGACCGGTTAGAAGAAATATTTAAAAGCGACCGTGAGCAATTTGAGAAAAAATGGGACGACCTTAAAATCTTTATCGAGTATGGAATGCTTACCGAAGAGAAATTCTATGAAAAAGCACAAAAATATGTTTTATTCAAAAATACCGATGGTAAGTATTTTACTTTCGAAGAGTATGAAAAATTAATTAAAGAAAATCAAACCGATAAAGACAAGAATCTTATTTATCTGTATGCTACTGATAGAGATAAACAATTCACGTTTATTGAAAATGCTAAAGCCAAAGGATATGATGTGCTAATCATGGACGGGCAGCTTGATACGCATTTTATCAATCATATAGAACAAAAAATGGAAAATTCACGTTTCTTGCGTGTCGATTCTGATATTATTGATAAGCTGATTCAGAAGGACGAAGTTGAAGAATCAAAATTATCTGCCGAAGAGAAAAATCAACTTACGCAAATGTTCGAGAGTCAGTTGCCCAATAGCGCTTCATTTGCTATAACTTTTGAAAATTTAAAAGAAACCGACGATCCTATTGTAATTACTCAATCGGAATATATGCGGCGGATGAAAGATATGGCTGCAATGGGTGGCGGTGGAATGAATTTTTATGGAGACCTGCCCGATAGTTATAATGTGGTTGTAAATTCGAACCATCGATTGGTAGAGAAAATTCGTGAACAAAAAGACAAGAAACTGGGAACTAGAATTGAAAAGATCTTAGAAGAATTAAAACCAATCGAAGATGAGAAAACAGCATTAGAAAAAGCCAAAGAAAATAAAAAGGAAGAAGAAATTAACCAGGCCGAAAAAGATAAATTAAGTGATGTTGAAAAGAAAATTAATGAGTTGCAGGAAAAGAAAAAGGAGCTTTTAGTTAAGCATGGAAAAGATAATAAGTATGTTAAGCAACTTGTTGATTTGGCGTTACTTGCAAACGATATGCTGAAGGGAGAGGAGCTGACTAAATTTGTTAAACGAAGTATAGAATTGATAAAATAAGCTGTTAATTTATTATTAAATATTGCCTGTCAGATTACTGACAGGCTTTTTTGTTTAAATATTTTTGTATTTTAGATTAAAATTGTAAAAAAGTGTCTTGTGAAATTTTAAAAAGTAAAAAAATATTACTTAAATTTTACAATGTATAAAGATAATAATGCATGGATTACCTTAAAATAACCCTATTATCTGTATGTTTGATGATGTTTCTTTCGACATCTTCTCTGTGGGCGCAAAATAATTCGCAAAGTACGACTTTTGGACTGAAGGGCGGCTTGTTACTATCGACCATTAGCGGAGATGAAGCGATTGATCAGTATGCAAAAAAAATTGGTCCTCAGATTGGGTTTACCGCAGCTTATTATCCTCATATTAACTGGTCAGCTCGTGCCGAACTCAACTATGAATTTAAAGGGGGTAAATTTGATATGCACGAAATGAAAATGAACCTCCATTATCTGACCCTTCCACTGTATGCTAAATTTACATTTAATGAAGACCCTAAAATTTATTTTTATGCCGGAGGATATGGAGCTTTTTTGATTTCAGCCAATACAAAAGGGGAATATGAAAAAATTATTGAAGAGGATTATCTCGTTCAATCAATTAATGAAGATATCACTTCTTATTTAAATCGATTTGATGTTGGTATATTAGCCGGAGTTGGTGTACAGGGTAGATTTAACCGTTACCTGGATATTTTTATTGATTTAAGATACACCAAAGGCTTTTTTAATGTAGATAATAATACCGCCGAATTGAGGTATAATTTTAACTATGAAGAATTTTTTCCTTATGAACAGGAATTAGATAATCCAACCAATAAAGCATTTATGCTTACGACAGGATTTATTTACTATTTAATACCAAGATAAAAAAGGAAAAGATTTTTTTATCTTGTTATTTCAATGAGCGAAAAGGGAGCTACGGTTTGAACAATTTGATTTATTTTTAATCCGGCGTTATTAACTATTTGGTTATATTCTACTTTCGTTCGCTCTTTCCCCCCATCCTGGCTAACCATCATTTGGATATCGAAAAGCTTAGCAAACGAATACCGGTTTTTATGGCTAATGACCGGTTCAATAATTAAAATTTTTCCTTTTTCGGGTAAAATATTTTTAATCTTTATTAAAATATCAATGGCTTGTTGGTCGCTGAGGTTATGAATAATATTTTTCATCAAATAGATATCTCCACCGTCAGGTATTGTTTCAAAAAATGAACCGGTCAGCAATTCAACACGCTCTGATAAATTGTATTTTCTGAAATTTTCTTTTGCATTTTTTATAACATGAGGAAGGTCAAATAATACCCCTTTAAGCGTTGGGTTTTTAATTAAAATCATGGATAGTAATATTCCTTCACCACCTCCAATATCCACAATACATCCTTCCTTTTTAAAACGATATTTTGAAAGGATGGCATAACTAAGCATCAACGATGAGTTGGTCATGGCTGTGTTATAGATTTGATTATTGGCAGGATTTTTTTTTAGAAATTCAAAAACCTTCATCCCCAGAATCTTTTCGGATGCATTGTTCCCTGTTTTTACCACAAGGTTTAGTTCATTAAACAGTTGCCAGTTAACAAAGTTAGTTAAATGCATAATCATATAGCGCATGGAATCTGTTTGATCAGTCATTGTTTTAGATAGTCGGTTTTGTGAAAAAATACGTTTTTTCTTTTCTTTAAAAATGCCCTGACTGGCCAACATGCGCATTAAACGATACAAAGATTCTTCATCGGTATTCGTAAGTCCTGCTAATTCAGAGATTCCTCTATCACCCTCTTTAAGATGTTCTGCAATATTTAATTCGGCAGCCACACCAATGGCTTTTGATATATAAAATGATTGAACCATCTCTACAATAGCTATGTTTGGCGCGGTAAACTTTCGTGATAGTTTTAATAAAAAATACCTGAATCTGTCGAAAAATTTAACAATAAATGGAGAAGGGTATTTGGGCGTTTGTAAAGGTTCTTGCATTAATAATTAGTTTATCATTTACCGGTAAAAATAGAGAAAATATTAAATATTAGCCTGACGTATTCATTAATTTTATGCACTTTTTCCCGACTGAAAGAAGTAACTAATCAGGTTGAAATAATAATTGAAGGAAAACGATTGGGTGATTTTTTATAAAATGGTGCTGGCTTTTGACGAATTATTTAAAATTCATTATTTTTCTGACTATTTTTACCCATCATTTAACCGGATCGGATGAAATACAGATATAAAACCAATGTAAAAGGATACGAGCTTGATTCATACGGACATTTAAATAATGCAGTCTATTTAAATTATACCGAACAGGCCCGGTGGGAAATACTCAATAAAGAAAGTTTGTTACAGTTGTTTTTTAACCGTGGTTTTTTGCTTGTCGTTACAGAAACCAGCATAAGGTATAAAAGAGAATTAAGACTGTTTGATGAAATTGAAATTGAAACTACCATAAAATTCGAAGCACCATACCTTATTTTTCATCATGATATTAAAAATGTAAAATCAGGGTATAGTGCGGCAAAAGCTATTGTAAAAACCTTGTTAATTAATAAAGACCGGATACCGCAGGATATTCCGGAGGAGTTATTAGCCATTACAAAATAGATGAAATGGATAAACATGATATTGTACACTGGAAGAGGGAAGGAGATATTGGAATTTTGTCTTTGTCCAATGGAAAAGAGAATTACCTGGAGGTTCCCGATTTTATCGGAATAGAGAAATTCAGGGAATGGACAGAAGAATCCGGTTTAAAGGGCGTTATTATACATGGTGTAGGAAGAAACTTTTCTGCCGGGGCAAACCTTGAAAAATTAAATGAGCTGGCTGAAAATTATAAATTATTTTCCGAAAGGATAACCCGGGGGAAAAATCTACTTAATTATATTGAGCATCTTGAAATTCCTGTTATTGCTGCCATAAATGGGGTTTGTTTTGGCGGCGGACTGGAGATTGCACTTGCTTGCTCTATGCGTATTGGCTCAAAAAATGCGTTGTTTGCTTTTCCTGAAATTAATCATGGATTAATTCCCGGTTTAGGTGGCGCATATCGTTCGGTAAAACTGTTAAAAAACAAGGCTTTAGAAATTATTTTAAATGGCGATATGCTGAATGCAGAAAAAGCTTTAAAGATTGGCCTAATTGATGATATTACCAATGATAAGGATGCTTTTGAATATGCACATAGAAAAATGCTGAGCATGACCGAGGGCCGATCACCCGAATTGATACGTTTTGCCATGAGAGCCCTGAAAAATGCAGATCTGTTAAGTAAAGAAGATGCTTTACGAGAAGAAACAAGGATGTTTTGTAAACTGGCAACGAACCTGAAAATATAATGTAAAACAGGGTAATAAAAAATGTATAAAGAGATAATATCCATAAAATCAGTACAGGAAATTGAATCCATTCTTTTTAAACAAGCTGATGATTATTATTTTATCCAGGATGAAATTAAATCATCCGAAAATAAACATATCATTAAAAGTTTGGGTGCTAGGTATCTGATAAAAAAATGTATCATCGATTTTTTGGGCTTTAAAGACGGATATCATGATATTGAGATTCAAAACGAACCGACTGGAAAGCCTGTTGTTACTGTGAAAGGCAGGGTTAAGGAGGTCTTGTCTGAGTGTAATATTAAGAGAATCCATGTTTCAATTTCTCATTCAAAGCATTATGTTTCTGTTTTAGTTATTTTGGTAAAATAAATATGTTTAGCACAATCAATTGGCATATAATAAATAAAATTGGATTTTTAGAGTTAAATAATCCTCCCTCAAATGCAATGAGTTCCATCTTTTTTGATGAATTTTATCAATGGAGGAACAAGGTTGTTCAAAAGGCAGATATTAAGTCGATTATCATTAAGGGTAAAGGACGGCATTTTTCATCCGGAGCTGATGTAGATGAACTGTTACACACGATTCAAGATAGTAAAAAACACTCGGGTGATATCAATGAAGTAAGTGCTGTTTTAAATCAGCACAGCCAACTATTTTTATCTTTAAAAGATTTAGAAATACCCGTAATATCAGCAGTGCGTGGAGTTTGTTTAGGTTCTGCTTTCGAACTGGCTTTATGTGCCGATTATATTTTGTGTGCTGATAAAACCGTATTAGGATTACCAGAGTCTACATTTGGTTTAATCCCGGGATGTACAGGTACCTATATTTTGCCTAAAATGACCAGTAAAGCATTGGCCATGGAACTAATCCTTACAGGGAAAACATTCTCTGCCGAACAAGCATTACAGTGGAACTTGATTCATCAGGTAGTCCCGGCCAGGCAAATAGAGGAAAAAGCCATTGAAATAGCCCATCGATTGCAAAATAATGTTCATATTCATAAAGACTTGAAGAGGATTTAATATGATACAAAATAAAAATGCTGAGATTTTTGTAAAAATAACCGGAACAGGTTCATATTTACCCGGTAAACCCATCACTATTGACGAAGTAGATCATTATTTAGGTGAACTAACGGAAGCTCCTAAAAAACTACAAAAATGGCTGCAACGGATGAAGGGGTTGATGCGTGAGATGCTTGAAGTAAAACACTATCATTTTGCGATCGATCCGGAAACCCGTGAATTTACCGATGATAATATTACCATGTCGGTTAAAGCGGCAAAAAAAGCACTCGACGCTGCCGGATTACTGGCGAATGATATCGATTTGATTGTATACGGAAGCGCCCATCAGGATCAGATGCCAACTACTTCGGTACGAATTCAGGAAGCACTGGGCATTGAGCAATGTGGAGAAATGGGTATTCATGCCAATTGCACCTCGGCATATAAAGCTTTACTCCTTGCTTCTGATTTTATTAAATCCGGACGCTATAAAAATGCATTGGTAGTATCTTCAAGTATGTCATCGTCTGAATTGCGGGCCGAATATTATCATCAACCGATGGTTAAAAAAGAAGAATTGTTTTTACGTTATTTTTTAAGCGACGGTGCAGGAGCATTGATTCTGCAGGCTGATGAAGAAAAGAAAAACGGGCTTTATGTTGAAGAAACTTATATGGAATCGATTGGAGGAAAAAAACCGGCTGCCATGTTGAACAAACGCCCGGCATACTGGATGAATCCAAAACAGGAATACGAATTGGGTTACCATCATTTAAGCCAGATGTTTAACGAGCAATTGCGAACACATTTTCATGATATCGATGGAAGCGTTTTTATAAAAGGGTTGAAGAGAATGCTTAATGAATATCCGGTTGATCTGGAAAAACTAAAATATTTCCAGGTAAATTTCCCTTCCAAACATATTTCAGAACTTATTATGGATGAATGCGAAGAAATAGGAATTAATCGAAATACATTGTATACCAAAATGTCGGATATGGGATATGCAGGTCCCCCCATGGCTTTTATCTCGATAAATAAAATAGTAAGCGAAGAGAGACTACAGACGAATGATTTAATTCTTAGTTTTGTTACTGAAGTTAGTAAGTTTATGCAGGCAGGATATATTTTAAAATACTATTAGTTTGGCATGGTTTATGAAATCCAATATTATACTTTTCAAATTACCAAGGGTTTAAAAAATAACAACTTACCATGATGAAAAAAATAGTAACATTGGTTTTATTAACCTTGATGCTTCAGGTTAGTTTTGCGCAAGAAAGAGAAGAGAAAAAAGGGAATGATGATATCCAAACCATTTTCTCCGATCGGAATTTAAAATTCTCCGGAGGATTTATAGCTCCGGAAGTGAAAGTCGGAAATATTTATGATGAAAACGGAGTATTTATTGGAGGACATATGGGAGCAACCTTTAACGATCGTTTTTCGGTTGGTTTAGGTGGTTACGGGTTAACAGCAAAAAGCTCATTTAATTATGATTTTGATGGGACAGGCCCTGAACCTTTACGAAATGTTCGTATTGGTATGGGATATGGTGGTTTAGCACTTGAATATGCATTTTTTAGTAAAAAGGCTATTCATTTTACTATTCCTGTTTTAGTGGGAGCTGGTGGTTTTGTTTTCTATGAAGAAACAGATGATTTTTGGAATGAGTTTAACGAATATGAAAGTACTGCTGCATTTTTTCTTGAGCCGGGGATCAATTTGGAATTAAATTTATTTAAACATTTCAGATTTAATGTAGGTGCTTCATACCGGTTAGTCCAGGGAACCAGTCTGGATAATAATGGATTAGGCGCTGTGGTTTCGGATGAAGATTTATCAGACTTTGTTATTAATGCTTCCCTAAAATTTGTATTTTTTTAATCAAAGATTCTCTCATAGCTAAATAGGGTCAAGTACTTTTAAGAAGCTGTTTTTTTATTAGAGCAGCTTTTTTATTTTTGGAAAAGATTTACTGAGTTATGATACGGAAAATTGGAATTATTGGCAGTGGCAAAATGGGACAGGATATTTTTAATTACCTGAATGATTTTGATTTTCAGCTTGCTTGGTTTGTACGAAATCATGAAAAAAAAGAAAAGTTAAAAAAATCATATTTGAAAAAACTTTCGCGGCAGTTAAAGCATCATTTAATTACGCAGGAACAGTATAAGCAAAAAATAAAAAATCAGATAACCCATGATTTAAGCGATTTGTCGGATTGCGATTTAATTATTGAAACCATTGTCGAGGATATAGATGCTAAATTTCATACATTTTCAGCGCTAAAAAAAATAGTGCAGCCCGGGTGTATTGCCGTTTCCAATTCTTCATCTTTTTTGCCTTCTTGGTTGTCAACAGACTTTCCGGTATCCGGAATGCATTTCTTTTATCCCATCGCATTTAAAAATATCGTTGAGCTGGTATTGCCCGATAATTATAATTCAGATTATGAAGAGAGGCTAAAGAATTTTTTATTATCTGTCAATAAAAAATATGTAATTCAGAATGAACAAAATGCCTTTTTACTGAATCGGTTTTTGTTGGATTTGCAGGGTAAAGCTTTTCAATTCGCCGTAGAGCAAAATATTCCATTAAAGGTGATCGATAAAATATCACAAACCATTATTCCGGATTTTGGTTTATTCGAAATGATGGACCATGTTGGTTTAGCTACCATGTATCAATCTATACAGAATTATGCCTTACTAGAAAATGCTACAAAAAAATATGATGCTTTACTTGCCCTGATAAATAGAAGAATGGCAATGGAACAACCGATGCTGGATACAGATTCTATTCATGAAGTGGATGAAGAATTAAATGTTGCAGTCTTAGAGTTTATGCAAGGTGAAATTCAGGGATCTTATGATTATTACTTTTCAAACCAACCTCATGAAGCTGGAGCTTATCAGGAAGCTGTAAAAGAATTTTGCGGATTGGAGATGTAATGGCCATAGGATTCTTAACCCTGATTAATTCCTCCTTTCAGTCCGGAAAAGCTCATAAATATTATAAATTAACCTTTTTAACGAAGCGTCCATAATTATTATCATTCGTTTATATTCATTATTTTTTTGTTAAGTTTAGCCTGTACTATTCATAAATAGTTGAAAAGATAATATTTATAAATACGTCAGGTTAAAATCCAATTTATTTATTATTTTTGGCATTGTATTACCTTAAAATAAAAATGATTAAGTAATAAATGGCAGAAAAAGTTGTAGTTACAGGGTTTAATATGCTTACCGCATTGGGCCTTGACTGGGAAGAAAGCTGGAAAAATATTAAAGAAGGAAAAAACGGCATTCATAAAATTTCTTTATTTGATGCATCTGATAATCAAACACAAATAGCCGCTGAGTTACCGACTGGATTTGACGAAAAATCATCTTCTGTAATCAAGAAACGACTTTCGAAACAAATGACCCGCGTAACACAAATGTGTTATGTATGTGCTGTTGAGGCAGTTGAAAAACATCAAGTAGATTTGGATGCCATTGATAAATTACGTGCAGGAGTTATTATTGGCGTGGTTAATACTGGCGATTCAAGTACCGAAAAGGGAACCACTTCAAAAAATTTAATCATCAAACGTATGAATAACTCCATGTCGGCTTGGATTGGTATGCGCTATAATATTGAAGGCCCAAATTTTACTACATCATCTGCCTGCTCATCATCGGCTTATGCGATTGCTTTAGGATATGACATGATTAAAAGCGGGCGTGCTGATTTGATGATTGTTGGTGGTGCCGATTCAATTATTAACAAGGAAGAAATTGACGGGTTTAACGAATTATATGCCATCTCCGTAAAAAATGATACTCCGGAAAAAGCAAGTTGTCCGTTTTCTAAAAACCGTGATGGTTTTGTTATTGGCGAAGGTGCCGGAATTATGATTCTGGAATCGGAACAACATGCCAAAAAGCGAAAGGCTAAAATTTATGCCGAGCTGGCCGATTATGCTTTTACCAACGAATCGTACAACATTATGGCACCAAAACCCGAAGGTGAAGGTATGGCTAATACCATGGCACTGGCATTGAAAAATGCAAAAGTTTCACCCGATAAAGTAAATTATATTAATGCTCATGGTACATCAACCATGTTAAACGATTTATACGAAACACAAGCCATAAAAAAAATTTTTGGTAACCATGCTTATAAAATACCTGTTTCATCTACAAAATCAATGATTGGGCATACCATAGGAGCTGCCGGAGTTATTGAAGGGATTGTTACTGTTTTATCCATATATGATGGCGTAATTTCCCCTACTACAAACCTTGATGAACCTGACCCTGAAATGGATTTAGACTATGTACCTAACCAAGCCAGGAAGCAGGATGTAAATGTCGCTTTAAGTAACTCATTTGCCTTTGGCGGGCATAATGCTACACTGGTATTTAAAAAGTATTAATGTTTTTGGTTATAGATGACGGTTTTATATCCTAGTTTTATTCTGTTATTCTATGATTAAAATCAATCAGATAGACTGACCTTTTTTGTAAAATTATATTGGCATGATGCCTGATATTATCATTATTTTCTGGCATCAATTTTTGAGGAATGATGAAGAGCTTAGTGAAAAGAAAAAAAATAAAAGATCATCAGGTAACAGAATATGATTTTTTAATATGCCCCAATTGTGGAGAGACTGAAGTAGGAAAATATTGCCCTAACTGCGGGCAATCGAATAAAGATTTTAATAAGCCGATAAAGGAGATTTTAGGAGATTTATTAGATTCTATAAATTTAGATATTAGATTATTAAACACTTTAATCCCTTTTTTTATCAAGCCCGGATTTCTAACGGAAGAATATTTTAAGGGAAAACGCAAAAGGTATGTTCCGCCGGTTCGAATGTATATGATTTTTAGTATCCTGTTTTTCTTTCTGGTGCAATACACAACGTCAGACGACATTAAAAACGAATTTGTGGGTATTAATATAATTGAAAATGCCGATTCAACAGAAAATAAATCAAAAACTACTACAAAAAATCCAGCGAAACGTATTAATGGTGATTCATCGCAACCAGATTCTTCCATTACTCCTGAGAACTTAGATAGACAAAAATTAGAGAGGATTAAAAAAGAAACTTTAAACGAAACATTGGCAACTTCCTGGGAAAAACAATTAGTAATTGGAGGATTTAATGCTGCTGAAAGAAAACATGTATTTTTTGACAGATTTTTGAATACTCTCTCGTATGTTTTATTTTTATTAATGCCGGTTTTTGCATTAATACTGGCTATGATTTTATGGAAATCAAGATTGTTGTATGTAAAACACTTAATATTTTCAATCAATTTTCATTCTTTTATTTTTGGATATTCGTCATTATTAATAGTTTTAATTAAACTGTTACCGGAAACAATATCGAATTTTATTGTTTACTTATGGTGGGGTATTCCAATTTATTTATTGTTTGGTATCCGAAGATTTTATAATAGAACATATACCCGGGCATTTCTAAAAACACTTGGTTCACTTACTTTATATTCATTTATTATCAGTATTGTTTTAATCGTTATTTTAGCGATTACAGCAAAAGGGTTTTATGATATTTAACAGAACCTGTTCTTTTCAGTAAAAGAAGAATAACTTTAAATAATAAAATTATTATTTTTAACCTTTCACCATTTCATTTGCAAAGTCTTAGACACTGTGTTAATCTGTCTCTTAACGGGAAATACATGGTTAAATGTTTTTTACGAACTCCAAATCAACGATAGGTTTTGTTTAACTATAAATAAACTGTTTTACTAATTAGCAGATTGACTAACTATTTCTTCCGTTTATCTATAAAAACAACAGGTTTTCGTTTTAATTCCGGGAATTTGATTTTGTTTATTTCTTCGCCCGATTGAAACATAATGGTTGGAGCTACTCTTAATTTAGCCCTGAAATGGTCTTTTATGAGCTTTTCAAAATTTTCGGGTGTATGACCGTTTGTTGCAACTCGTATTAAGATATCGTCAGTACCAATTTGATTGGTGGATACTTCAACCACATAATTGTCTACATATTCCATTTCGTTCAGAATATCGTACAATGCCGGTGGATATAGTGTGGTACCTTTGTATTTAATCATCTCCTTTTTGCGGCCAATAACAGGGCCTAATCGCATGGTATTGCGTCCGCAGGCACAAGGCTCTGAAAAATGTTGCACTACATCGCCGGTTTTAAATCGTATAAGTGGCATTCCTTCCACATCTAACGTAGTAATGACTAACTCTCCGGGTTCACCGTTTTTAACCGGATGATTGTTTTCATCCACAAATTCGACAATTAACAATTCTGGGTGATGATGACCACCCACTCCATGATCACAATCGGCAAAAGCAGCGCCCATTTCAGTAGATGCGTAAGTTGAATATAATTTAATATCCCACTTGTCTTTGATACGTTGTCCCAATGTATTTAGTGTGAAATCCGGGTTTCGCAACGCTTCACCAATACAAATGGCTTTTTCAATACTCGAGTTTTTGTAATCAATGCCTTTTGCTTCAGCATATTCAATAAGTTTCAAGATAAATGATGGTACAGCAACCAGTGCATTGGGTTTTATTCGCTGAATGGTATCCCATTGAAGTTCAACCATTCCGTTTCCAACACGCACCATTCCTGCACCCAGTTTTTTTATCCCTAAAAAATATGCCAGTCCGGCCATAAACCGTCGATCGAGGGTCACCATCAGCTGGTAAATATCTTCTGGCTTTCCGTCTGATACTTTAAATGATTTACATTCATTGTATGAAAGACGGTCCAAATCAGCATTTGTTAAAGCAAAGGTAATCGGGTCGCCAAGTGTTCCCGAAGTAGTGATATAGTCAACGATTTTGGTTTTGTCTACGCAAATAAAGTCTTCGTTACGTTGGTGTAAATCATCTTTTTCGGTGAATGGAATTTTTTGCAGATCTTCCAGGGTTTTAATGGATGATATATCAATGTTGTGTTTTTTAAAGAGTTCCCGGTAGAATGTGGAGTTATGATTTACATATTGTAGAATCTCCTGCAACTTTTCTTCCTGGTGTGTCTTAATCTTTTGTTTAGGTTGATAATCTATATTTTCGGGAAACATGATTTATGTGTATTTTTTTATAACACACAAATTTAACATCTTATAATTAAATGAAGAGAAAAATAAAGAGTTTTTATAGAATGGATTCCAATAGTCTCGCAAAACCGCTAAGTCGCAAAGTTTTTTGTAGATTGATAAAATGGTAAAATCGTTTAATTGCTTATCTCTACCTGGTACTTGAAATGTGTATATTGCTACCATCGGTATCGGGAGCTTCACTACGTTCGCTATAAGCTTTAGACGCTTACGCTAAAGCTTCAGACGCTTGCGCTAAAGCTTCAGCGGCAGCGTGTGGCAGCGTGTGGTTGCAAATCGAAGGAGTTCTTCCGCCTGCCTCCGGCAGTTAAACTGCTTACTGCCGCTGTATCCTGCTGCTAAATTATTCGTTTGCTTTATTGTAGTAATAATTCGCTTTTTGTTCTTCACCCAAACGGGTATAAATATTTCCCAGGTAATTTGCATATTCCGGTTTTGGGTCAATTCGGTATAATTTTAAAAAATAATCACGTGCTTTTCTAAAAGCAGGGTATACCTTATCCAGTGCTTTTAACAATCTTTTATACTGACTTGTGGTTCTGTTGTTTTTATAAGCTTTCATCTCAGAAACATAAAGATTTTCAGCTTCCTGGAAAAACTTCTCAGCATACCATTCCAATGCAATAATATTTTCGTCATCTAATTCAAAAATTTGTAAGGCAAGCTTATCACAGGTTTTATAGTTTTCTAAATTCTTATTTACAATTAAGTATCCTGCCAGCAAATCGGCATCCGATTGTGCTTGTTCTTCAATTTGGGGCCATAAGTCAACCGCTAAATTCCAGTTTTCGCTTTCCACATATGTTTCAAATAAACGAACGCTGATTTCATGAATTTTTTCTCCATCAGGATATTTGTTTTGATAATCTTCAAGTACATTTATTTCTTTGGATAAATTATCGATTATTTTATAAACTTTTGCCAGTGAAGCATATAATTCAGGCGATGCATATTCGTTTTGTTCTGCCGATTCAAGATATATCCGGGCTTTATCGATTTGTTCAAGCTCCAATGCAGATATTCCCGCTTTGAAATAAACGGTTCCTTTGGCATTTCTGCCTCTGCTTTCTTTACTTTCAATCACTTGTTCCAATGCCTGAAGGGTTTCCGTATAATTTTCCTGCTCAAAGGCTTTTTCACCTTGTTCCATTAGCTGGGTTGTTGCACAGGAGGTTATGAATAATGTAATGATAAACAGTTGTAATAACTTTAATCGCTTCATGATATTTTAATTTTTATAAAGGGGCAAAAGTAAGATTTTTTTTGGTCTTTAAAAATGCATAGAATAGGGCATCAGAATATCTAGTCAACAGCTTGGAAAAGATAATTTTATCTTATGCTGAGAGGTCAACGGGTAATGTTTTTGTTATTCTAATTAGTCCATGAATTATTATAGGGTTTAACCAACGAAGAATTATTGAGTTGTTCAATCGTAATTTTACCATCCATATAGTTTGCCAGTAGTCTGAAAGATTGTTTATTTTCTTTTTTAAGTAACAGGAGTACCGCATTTGCAGCTGATTTAGCGCAAATGGGAACACCACCACCTAAATCGGCCCAGTGGCCGCCTAATATTAAGTTTTTAACAGGTGTTTGATGGTGGGCTATTCCGGCCTTCATATTTTCTTTGCCCGGCCGTGCACCCATCATAGTGCCATTTTTATTGCCCGTATATCTTAAATAAGTT
>DATFIZ010000073.1:0-11552 GCA_035269575.1 Bacteroidales bacterium
TTCAACTCTTTCTTTATGTATCTTTAACAAAAATCATAATATCTGTAATTAGATCATTATATTAATTGTACAATTAAAAAGAATATTTTTTGGAAGATCAGGATAAACCATCACCAAACTTGCTTAAAGACGAACTGGGACGAATTTTTATGATCAGTTTTGGAGTGTTCCTCTTTGTACTATTCTTTCAGCCTTTTCCTTTGGAAACACTCGATTACAATAACCGGTTACTTTATGTTGCAGGTTTTGGAGGGATTACCTTTTTTGTTTCGGTTTTAATATTAGTGGGTTTACCTCTGGTTCTACCCAAGTGGTTTAGAACAAGCGAATGGGAAAGTGGTCCCCCGTTTATACTCAATGCGTTGTTGGTAATTGTAACAGCTACCGCTTTTGCCTTTTATATCCGGTTTGTTGGAAAAAGCACCCTGTCCCTGTATATTATTTTTAAAATGGCTTTAGTATGTCTTATTCCTGTATTTATCCTCGTTATTTTATATAAAAACAAAAGCCAGGGACGGATTATTGAGTTATTGAGAGAACAAAACAAGACCTATTTTTTTAAAATAAATGAACTGGAAAAATACAATGAAGAAAAAGAAATAGCGATTTTGTCATCAAACAAAAAGGAAAAATTAGTTTTACAGCCTATAGATATAATTATCATTCAGTCGGCTGATAATTACATTGAAATTTACCATTATAAAAATGATGTTCTTGAGAAAACAATTATCAGAAATACCCTGAAAGATGTTGAATCTCAACTTATTCCCTATAAAGATATTATCCGTTGTCATCGTACATGTTTGGTTAATGTAAATTATATCGATAAAATTATTCGTAATTATAGTGGTCATGTTCTTAAGATTAAGGAATTAGATAAGAAAATTCCTGTTTCAAGACAATATGTAATTCCTTTAAAAAATGTGTTTTTAACCAAAAAGTAAGCATACAATTGGCCACAGGATAGAGTATATTCGCCACAAAAACATCTGATTGCTCCCATTTGTATTGCCATACAACCCATTGGTTTTTTTCAGGTGAATTTCGTACTTAACTTGCTATGAAATAAAAATGTAAAGGCATGAAAAATTTTGTAGAAAAGTATTGTGAATTTCCAACCACCTTACGAAGGCCCATGTGGCGTATTTGGCATAAACTATTGATTCGTTTTGATAAGGATATAAGTGCCAACTTCATGAATTACGGTTATGCAAGCCTTAATGGAGATCGCCCGATTGCTTTAGAGCAAAAAGACGAAGTAAACCGCTATTGTATTCAATTATACGATCATGTCGTAAGTAGCGTTGATTTGGAAAAGAAAAAAGTACTGGAAATAGGCTCAGGAAGAGGAGGTGGAGCAGATTATATCACCCGCTATTACAAGCCGCATAAATATACAGCAGTTGATATCTCTTCAAGTGTAATTAATTTTTGTAATCGATTTTATCAGGTTCCCGGATTATCGTTTGTTGAAGGGCGTGCAGAAAAATTACCTGTTAATGGAGAGACTTTTGATGCCGTAGTTAATGTCGAGTCAGCCAGATGTTATAGTAATATTGAAATTTTCTTTAACGAAGTATATCGTGTATTGAATGACGACGGACATTTCTTATTTGCTGATATGATAGAAAAAGATGAAATAGACTCAATAAAAGGCAGTCTCCAAAAATGTGGGTTCACAATTAAAAAAGAAAATAATATTACCCAGAATGTAGCTAAAGGATTAACATTGGATACCCAACGAAGAGAAAAATTAATCAAGAAAAAAATTCCGGGATTTCTTCAGAAATCATTTTTAGAATTTGCCGGGGCAAAAGGGACCAATCGATTTGATTCTTTTAATAACGGGAAATTTGAGTACTGGAGTTTTGTGCTAACAAAAAACTAAGTTAATACTATGCATATTTGACAACTATTGGCATAGGAAATAACTTAGAATGAGGAGGAAAAAAGATGCAGCAAGTAAGTTATTCGGTGCAGAATAAACCTGAATTTATGTCTGAACTGAGAGAGCAGGTAGCTGATTATTTCGAGGAAAATCATTTATCTGAGAATGGTAATTTAAATTTATTTTTAAAAACCGTTTTTATGTTTGCCGTTTTTCTTACACCCTATTTTTTACTCCTGTTTGGGCAAATTCATTCTCTTCATGGTGTTTTTATTAGTTATGTAATTATCGGACTTGGACAAGCGGGTGTTGGGATGGCTGTTATGCACGATGCAAATCATCGATCGTATTCAAAAAATAAGGTTATAAACCGATGGATGAGTAAAAGTTTATATTTACTGGGTGGATTTCCTGCTACCTGGCAATATCAGCATAATACCATGCATCATGGCTATACAAATATTGATGGTATGGATGAAGATATTAATCCCGGGCCGGTTTTACGTCTGTCTCCGCATAAGCCTTTAATGAAAATTCATAAATATCAGCATATATATGCATGGTTCTTATATGGTCTAATGACGCTGCTTTGGATAACGGTAAAAGATTTTAAACAGCTGTACAGATATCATAAAAGTAATGTTTCATTAACTGATAAGTACTCTTATAATCAGATGTTAATGACCCTTATCTTTTCTAAATTATTATATTATTCGGCATTTATTGTGGTTCCCATTATTATGTTACCTTTTACATGGTACTGGATTATTATAGCTTTTCTTATAATGCATTTTGTGAGTGGGTTTATATTAAGTGTAATATTTCAGACCGCTCATGTAATACCTACATCCGAATACCCATTACCCGATGAAAAAGGGGATATGGAAAATAACTGGGCCGCTCATCAACTGTATACGACATCTGATTTTGCCCCTAAAAATAAAATTTTAGGATGGTTTATTGGGGGTTTAAATTGCCAGGTTGAGCATCATTTGTTTCCCAATATAAGCCATGTTCATTATCATAAAATTTCGGATATAGTAAAAAAAACCGCCCGGAAGTATGGTTTACCGTACCATGCCCAGAGTAGTTTTTTTAAAGCAGTTGTTCAGCACAGAAAAATGCTTAATAAACTTGGATTGGATTAATATACTTCGTCAGCTATATAAACGTTATACTTATCTTTAGAAAAATTATTTAACTAGCTTTACATTTACAGCTACCAGACCTTTTGGGCCTCTTTCAATTTCAAAGCTAACAATATTTCCCTCATTAACCTCTTCAAGCATATTGTTTATATGCACAAAAACACTCTCTTTAGTTTCTGAATCCTTAATAAAACCATATCCTTTAGAATCATTAAAGAAAGTTAACGTTCCTTTTCGTAACGGATCGAGTTCATCTTCTTTACTTTTGTTCGGAACACTTACTAAAATATCTTCCGCTTTGATATCATCTTTTTCATCCGGATCAGGAGGAGTTGAAGTGATTACTCCATTTTTGTCAACATAGGCAATCATGTCGTCTATGTTATCCTTTTCACCTTCTTTTTTTTCTAATCTTTTTTGTACTTTATCTTTTCTTTTTTTCTCTTTTTTTCTTCGTACTTCTTTTTTGTTGAATGATTCTTGTGATCGGCCCATAAATAAATTTTATTTTTAGATTAATATATTTTTTTATTTTGATTAGTTGTTAATCAAGAAATGAATATTTCCCTTTCAGCAAAGATTTTAGTCTAATCAATCCCCGCCGCCTTATTTGTCTTATCCGTTCGGATGACATATTATAAATTACCGCCATATCATGTAATGAGTAAACCTGGCTATCAAACAGCCCAAACGACATGGTTAGTATTTCTGCTTCACGGGGGGTGAGTTTTTTAAGTGCCCGGCTAATATTTGTGGTTAACGACTCTTGTAATAAGTTGTTATCTGGTGATGGAATATCTCCTGTTTGCACCAAATCGTATAAACTAAACTCCGAGTCACTTTCATTTGCGATGGGTTTATCGAACGAAGCCTGTCGTTTTTTTATATGATTGGCCGTTTTTACCTCATCATTAGATAGATCAAGATAATTAGCCAGTTCAGCTTCTGTAGGTTCCCTTTCAAGTTGTTGTTCAAGATAAGGAATGGCACCTGAAATTTTATTAATTGATGATAATCGGTTAATAGGTAACCGTACAATTCTGTTTTGGTTTGATATAGCTTGCATAATGGATTGACGTATCCACCAGACAGCATAGGAGATAAATTTAAATCCCCGGGTTTCATCAAATTTTTTAGCTGCTATAACCAGCCCAACATTTCCTTCATTAATTAAATCAGAAAACGATAAACCATGATTTTGATATTGTTTGGCTACCGATACAACAAAGCGCAGATTTGAAAGCACCAACTTATCCAGGGCATCGCTATCGCCATTGCGTATGCGAACCGATAATTCGACTTCTTCATCAGCCGTTAGAATGGTATACTTACTTATATCTTGAAAATAACAATTAATGGATGCCTCGTTTCGAAGGGTTATTTGTTTTGTTATTTTTAATTGCCTCATTGATCTGATTTTGATTCAATAATAAAAGTTATACTAGAGGATATATTTATACCTGTTCTTATCCTAATAAATAAAAACAGGTATCTAATATCCAATGAAATATGCTCTATGCTGGTTTTACATGAGTAGCATACAGGCCTTTATCACCTTGTTTTGTCTCAAAAACAACGTTTTGATCAGCTTGAAGACCTTCATAAGCAGTTACTAAACCACTTCGATGTACGAATATATCATTTCCATCTTCCGATTCGATAAATCCGAATCCTTTGATACTATCGTACCATTTTACTTTTCCGTTAATCATCTTTTGGTTGAATTATCGGTTATAATTATCTCTTTTGGGTTTAGCTTCATTAACAACAATCTCTCTGTTTTCGAAAGTTGCTCCGTTCAGTTCTTCGATTGCTTTTTTTGCTTCTTCTTCATTTTCCATGGTAACAAAGCCAAAACCTTTACTTCTGCCATTGTACTTATCCACAATAACTTTTGCCGAACTTACCGTTCCATAATCTGCGAAAATACCTTCCAGGTCATTTTCATTTACCTTGTAATCAAGGTTTCCTACATAAATGTTCATCGTAATTTTATTTAAATGGTTTGCTTTTAATTACAGGAAAGTTTTGTGTATTTAGAAAAGATATGCTTTTCCTCTTTTCTTTGATGAAAGTGGATTTATTTAATACTTGACCAGATAAACCTAACTTATAAATTGCTGTTAATTAAAAGTTTAAAAAATGATTTAAAACGAATGCCATGATAAGTGAAAGGTTATTAAAAATCACTTGATCAAAGCACAACATTTAATCTTGTCAAAGGTACGGTTTTATTTTCAAGGGAGTACTATGGATTTGCTTTTTTATTTATATCTCCAAATACAATTTCTTAGAAGCTCTGTGTAAATCAAAGCTGCTTTAAGGGAAATTCTCTTTTCTATTAAAGTTCTGAATTAAAAGAATATCTTTGCGGTTAAAACATTGAAGTTAAAGATGATGAAATTTACCGCATTTAATTTAAATGAACATATTCTTGAGGCGATTTCTTATATGGGTTTTAACGAAGCTACGCTTGTACAGGAGCAAGCCATTCCGGAAATTATGTCAGGGAATGATCTGATTGCCTGTGCTCAAACGGGTACGGGTAAAACCGCAGCATTTGTATTGCCTGTGATTGATAATCTTTCACGAGAAAATGAAACATCGTTAAGTACATTAATTATTGTGCCTACCCGCGAGCTGGCCATGCAAATTGACAAAGAGATACAGGGATTTTCTTATTTTACAAACATTGGCTCATATCCTGTTTATGGAGGAGGTGATGGGCAGGATTTTGATACAGAACGAAATGCTTTAAAAGGAAATACCAATATTATTGTTGCTACCCCGGGAAAATTGATATCTCATCTAAAAATGGGCTATGTAAAGTTTGATGATATCAAATATTTAATTTTAGATGAAGCCGATAAAATGCTTGACATGGGATTTTATGAGGATATCATGAAAATTATATCTTATATTCCTAAAAAACGACAAACGCTCATGTTTAGCGCCACCATGCCTCCAAAAATCAGAAAACTTGCTGGTCAGGTTTTACGAAATCCCAAAGAAATAAATATCGAACTTTCCAAACCTGCAGAGGGAGTTTTACAAGCCGCTTATTTAGTATTTGATGAGCAAAAAACAGCCTTGATAGACTATTTAATTAAAAATAAGCCTGACTACGAGAGTATTCTTATTTTTACTTCGACCAAAAGTAATGTCTCCACAATTGTGCGTAAGCTTAAGGCAAATAATCTTTCTGTTGAAGGAATTTCTTCCGATTTGGAGCAGGAAGAACGGGAGAGTGTACTTTCACGTTTCCGTGCTAAACGTACAAGGATATTGGTAGCTACAGATGTCATCAGCCGGGGGATTGATATAAAAGATATCCATCTGGTTATTAATTATGATGTACCCCAGGATGCTGAAGATTACGTGCACCGTGTGGGTAGAACAGCACGTGCAGCAGCTACCGGAGTGGCCCTTACATTTATTAATAAAGATGATATGTTTCGATTTAAACGGATTGAAAAATTGATTGAAACAGAAATCATTAAGTTACCTCTACCGACAGAGTTAGGTGAAATGCCGGAATGGAATACAAAACCCGAGAAAAAATACCATAAAAAGAATTTTAAACGAAAACGTAAATAAAAAAAGCCTGCTGAAAAATCAGCAGGCTTATACATTCGGTAAATTTTTTAAAGCAATCTTATATAACTCTTACGTTTACTGCGTTTAATCCTTTTTTACCTTCTTGTAATTCAAACTCCACGTGGTCGTCTTCACGAATTTCGTCAATTAAACCTGATACGTGTACAAAATGTTCTTTGTCTGAATCGTCTTCTTTAATGAATCCATATCCTTTTGAATCATTGAAGAATTTTACTGTTCCTGTGTTCATTATTAATAAAATTTAAAATTAAAATACGGCACAAAGGTAGTATTAAAAATCATTCCACAATTAAAAAATCAAATTATTTTACGATTATTTTATGATAAAAGTATCCGAAATCATAAAATAAAAACCCACTCCTTGATTAGAGCGGGTTTTCTATTTTTCCGGATTGCCAAAAAAATATGCTTTTCGAAATATACTTAAAAATTAAAAGGCAAATTTAATTCCTTGTGCCAAAGGCAACTCTTCGCCATAATTTATCGTATTAGTCTGGCGCCGCATGTATGCTTTCCACGAGTCGGAACCCGATTCGCGGCCACCTCCGGTATCTTTTTCTCCTCCAAAGGCACCTCCGATTTCTGCTCCGGATGTTCCACTGTTTACATTGGCAATACCGCAATCAGAACCCACTTCGCTTAAAAATTGTTCGCTTTCGCGCATATTAAGTGTAAACAAGGCCGAAGACAATCCTTGAGGAACACTATTGTTTAGTTCAATAGCTTCATCAAATGTTTTATATTTTATCAGATATACAATGGGAGCAAAGGTTTCTTCCTGTACTATATTGTAATGGTTTTCGGCTTCTGCAATGGCAGGAATGACATAATTACCCGAAGAAAATTTATCTCCTTTCAGTACGTTCCCTCCAAATAGAATCTTTCCTCCTTCTTTTTCAACTTCTTTCACAGCGTGGGTAAATGCATCAACCGAATGATGATCGATCAGCGGGCCAACCAATGTGTTTTTATCCAGTGGGTTTCCGATTTTATTGACTACCTGTTCGTAAGCATCCATTAATTGCCCTTTTACCTTGTCGTAAATTTTTTCGTGTACAATAATCCTGCGTGTGGATGTACAACGTTGTCCTGCAGTGCCCACTGCACCAAATACAATGGATGGGATGGCCATCTTAAGATCTGCGGTATCAGATACGATAACTGCATTATTACCTCCTAATTCCAGGATGGTTTTTCCCAGTCGTTTACCAACAATCCCTCCAACGCGTTTACCTACAGCGGTAGATCCTGTTACTGAAAATAATGGAATTCGTTTATCTTCTAAAAAGTTATCTCCTAAAACCGATGATTTGGCAATAATTAAATTAAATACTCCTTCGGGAACATCGTTTTCCTTCAATACCTTTTGGATAATATTCATGGTTGCAATAGCCGAAAGTGGTGTTTTAGAGCTCGGTTTCCAAATCACCACATCGCCGGCAATAGCTGCCAACATAGTATTCCATGCCCAAACCGCTACCGGGAAATTAAATGAAGTAATTAAACCAACCAATCCTACAGGATGGTACTGATCGTACATTCTGTGGTTTCTACGTTCTGAATGCATGGTAAATCCATTAAGCAGTCGTGATTGCCCTACGGCAAAATCACAGATGTCTATCATTTCCTGTACTTCACCTAATCCTTCCTGGTAAATTTTTCCCATTTCCAGGGTTACCAACTTGCCTAAATCCTCTTTGGCTTCGCGAATAGCTAACCCGATTTGGCGAACAATTTCGCCCCGTTTAGGAGCCGGTACTTCTCGCCATACTTTAAAAGCAGACTGTGCTTTGGCAATTACTTTTTCGTAATCTTCAATGGTGGCATTTTTAACTTTAGCAATCTCTTTTCCATCAACAGGTGATGCAGACGAAGTCAACACTCCGTCTGTATCAAACCATTCAGTACCTGTTGTTACCCCGGGATTAATATTTTTAATCCCCAGTCTTTCTAATAATTCTTGTATATTAAATTCTTTTGTAGTCATTTTTTAGTCTTTTTAATCTTCCATGAATGGATATTTATAACTTACCGGAGGTACAAAATTTTCTTTTATTGTACGTGGAGTTAACCAGCGCATTAGATTGATTCTTGAACCTGCTTTATCATTTGTTCCTGATCCGCGTGAACCTCCAAAAGGCTGTTGATTTACAACTGATCCGGTTGGTTTATCGTTAATATAAAAATTCCCGGCTGCATGGGTTAGTTTTTTCATGGCATCTTCAATGATATACCGGTCTTTTGAAAATATAGATCCGGTTAATCCGTAAATGGATGTATTATCAACTAATTCAACCGTTTCGTCCCATTTGGTATGATCATAAATATAAATGGTAAGAACTGGCCCAAAAAGTTCTTCTTCCATAGTAACATAATGTGGATCCTTGGTTAATAAAATGGTCGGTTCAATATAATATCCTTTGGATTTATCATAATTACCGCCGAACAAAATTTCTACCTCTTCATCTTTTTTGGCGCGGTCAATAAATCCTGCCAGTTTATCGAATGATGCTTCGTCAATTACAGCATTCACAAAATTGGAAAAATCTTCTACCGGACCCATTTTAAGGGTATCTATGTCGCACTTTATTTCTTCCAGTATTTCACTCCATCGGTTATCCGGGATATAAGCTCTTGAAACGGCGGAGCATTTTTGCCCCTGATACTCAAATGCTCCACGGGTTAATGCTGTAGCTACCTGAGCTGAATTGGCAGATTCGTGCATTAAAACAAAATTTTTACCTCCTGTTTCACCCACAATGCGGGGATACGCTTTAAATTTATGAATATTGTTGCCTATTTCTTTCCAGATATTTTGAAAAACAGCGGTTGAACCGGTATAATGAATCCCAGCGAAATCAGGATGCGAGAAAATAACTTTTCCTGCGGTGGGTCCCGATACAAAAATTAAATTTATTACCCCATCCGGAAGCCCTGCTTCCATGAATATTTCCATAATAATCCGGGCTGCATAAATTTGTGTGTTCGATGGTTTCCAAACCACAGTATTGCCCATCATGGCAGGTGCTGAAGGCAGGTTTCCTGCAATAGCCGTAAAATTAAAGGGTGTAAGTGCAAAAACAAAACCCTCCAATGGGCGCTGCTCCACTCGATTCCATATCTTCTCGTCAGAATCCGGCTGCTCATTGTAAATCTCGGTCATATACTGAACATTGAATCGCAAAAAGTCAGACAATTCGCAAGCTGCATCAATCTCAGACTGATGTACCGATTTTGACTGTCCAAGCATAGTTGCAGCGTTAATTCTTGCCCGGTAAGGGCCTGAGATCATCCCTGCTGCTTTTAAAAAAATAGATGCACGTTGCTTCCATGACATATTCGCCCATTTTTTTCGGGCTTTTAATGCTGAATCAATGGCATCCTTAACATGACTCTCATCTCCACGGTTATAATGACCTAATAAATGCTGATGATCATGGGGAGGATGAATTTCAATTTTTTTATCCGTTGTAACGTGTTTGCCATTAATTACCATAGGTACATCAATGACATTTGATCTGGCTTCTTCGAGCACTTTAACCAGCTCTTCTCTTTCCGGAGATCCTTTTTTATACGATAATACCGGTTCGTTTTCTGCCGGTGGTGCGAAAAATAAACTTTTTTGCATGGCTGTTGTAGTTTTTTAGTGTTAAATAATTATAATTTATAATCGCGATATGCAAATATATGCATATCGTGCAATTTTACAACAAGATTTTTATCATGTTTATAAACGTTACATCATTGCTGATGTGTATGAGTAACAAAAAAAAAGGAGTGTTGTTTAATCAGATCTTCAATATTTATAGACATGGTAAGGTTAAAACAATCAGGTTGCTTTGCAGTGATTTAGTAATAATGCTGTTGTCTTACCAAATATCTCTAAATATCCTTATTAACTGAGGATTTCTATTCGAGCAAATTCATAAATCATAGTAAATACTGATGTGTTATATAAATTGTATTAATTTATTATTTTTTTCAATCGATGTGTATATATTTGCATATAGAAAAAATATTATCATGGCAGGACCTAAGGGATCAAAATATTACGATATTTTTTTAAAATTTAAAGTGTGGTTAGAAAACATGAATAACCAGAGCATTTTAGGCGATGGGAAGTTTGAATTAATTGATTATATCGATCAGTTTGGATCGTTGAAAGCTGCTGCCGATAAATTAGAAGTAAGCTACAGGAAGGCTTGGGGGATGCTAAGGGATGCTGAAGAAAAACTGGGGTTCTCATTGGTGGAAAAGCACAGGGGGGGACAACACGGAGGAAACTCATCCCTTACTGAGGATGGGAAGATTTTAATTGAAGCATACAAAGAATTACTGATTGAGTTTGATGAAGCCATTTACCAGATTACAAAAAAGTTCTTTAACAAGGTGAATAAATGATTTGGTTGATTGGAATAGACGATACAGACAATAAAAATTCGCGGGGTACCGGATTTAAATCCCGCCAATTAGGAAAAGATATTATTGATCATGAAATAGGAGAAGTGCTTTCGATTTCACGTCATCAGCTTTTTGTCAATGACCAGATTGCTTATACTTCACAAAACAGCTCAGCCTGTTTAATGGTTAAATCAACTAATTACAACGGGTTAAAAGCATTTTGTATAAAATATTTAAAAAATGTTGCCGAAACCGGATCAGATGCAGGTTTATGTATTGCACGGGATGATCAGGTAAATGAAAGAATCATTACCTGGGGCAAAAGAGCCAAAAAAGAGGTACTGGTTAAACAAGCAGCTTATGATCTGGCTACCCAATCAGGGATATTTTTAGAAGGATATACCGGAACAAAAATTGGCGTTATTGGGGCATTAGCAGCCGTTGGATTAAGAAAATATGGAAACGATGGCAGAAATATATGGTTAAAAGGGAAAGAA
>DATFIZ010000074.1:0-30936 GCA_035269575.1 Bacteroidales bacterium
TTATTTTTCATGATACAATAACAAAAAGATGATGGCCAAAACAAAACCTTTTGATAACTATACCAATGATTATGAAAAGTGGTTTGAAGAAAACCAACTACTTTTTGCTTCAGAATTGGAAGTAATTAAAAAAGTAATTCCTGAAAATAAGCAGGGAATAGAGATTGGCTTAGGAAGCGGGCTTTTTGCAAGCAAACTGGGTATTGATGAAGGAATTGAACCTTCGGGGCCCATGCGTAGAAAAGCCATATCACGCAATATTAATGCGGTTGATTCTGTTGCAGAAAATCTGCCCTATCCTGACCAAAGCAAAGATTTTGCTTTAATGGTTACGGTTATTTGTTTTGTTGATAGTGTTACTGAAGCATTTAAAGAAGCTTATCGTGTGCTTAAAGAGGAAGGGTGTTTAATTGTTGCATTTATCGATAAAGACAGCCCGATGGGAAAGGAGTATGAAATAAATAAAAGGGAAAGTGATTTTTATAGAGAGGCAACCTTTTTTAGTACCTCCCAGGTTATTGATTTATTAAAACAACAAAATTTCAAGATTGAAAAAATTTATCAAACCATTTATGGCGATGTGAGTAAAACAACCTCGGCACAGAAACCGCTTGAAGGTTTCGGACAGGGAAGTTTTGTTGTCATTAAAGCAAATAGAAAACAGGAATAAAAAATGAAACTTGAACATATTGCAATTACGATTAATCTCTCTGATGAAATTATTAATTTTTATGAGCGTATATTAGGAATGGAGCAGGAACGTAATTTTGTTTTAGATAAAACCTTAAGCACAAAAATTTTTGGTGTGAATGAAAATTTGCCTGTTTATTTAATGAAACGAGAAGATTTTGTATTAGAAATTTTTATTTACAAACAAAAGCTACAGTCTGTGAACCATTTGTGTATTTCCGTAGAAAACAGAGAAAACCTGATAAAAGAAGTACAGGAAAAGGGCTATGAAACCATTATCATTGAACGAGAGCAACCTGATTTAGTATTTATAAAAGATAAATCAGGGAATATATTTGAAATAAAACAACAATAGTTATGCATCTAAAATTTGCCTTTGCCTTAAATAAAAACAATCAATTTGAAAAACAATTTTTTGGGAATGCCGATAAGTTTAAGATTTATGAACTGGTTTCCGGTAAACTGGAAGAAGTATTTGAACTGGAAAATGAATTTAAGGATGAGGCAATCAACAATTTGGGTGTTAACGAACAGAAAGCAGAGAATATAACGCAAAAACTTATAGCCGAAGATGTTAAGGTGATTGTCTCGAAGCAGTTTGGTAAAAATATTAAATTGGTGAATGAATATTTTATCCCGGTTAAGATATTTTCTGATAGTCCCGATGATGCTATTAAGGTTATAAATAGCCATGTTCATTGGGTTGAGGATGGGCTGCAAAATTTTAGCTCGGAGTATAAATTATTTATTATAAAATCGGGGATTTTAAAAATACCAATAGAGAATAATTAAAACTATTAGCTATGCAAATTTCAATATTAACAGAGAATGCTGCTTCCGGCAGGTTTTTGGCCGAACATGGGTTGTCTTATTTTATTGAGCATGAAGACAGCCAGGTTTTATTTGATACGGGCCATTCCGATGTTTTTCTAAAAAATGCCGAAAGATTTAAAATTGATGTTGACAGCATAAAAACAGTGGTTCTTAGTCATGGACACTGGGACCATGCCAATGGATTAAAGTTTTTGAAAAATAAAGTGTTAATTTGCCATCCGGAAGTTTTTCATCCGCGATTTAGAAAAGGAGGAACCGAAAATATTGGTATAGATTTTTCTGTAGATGAACTGCAAAATCGTTTTGAAATTATCTCTTCACGGAAACCCTATCCCATATCAAATGAGATTATTTTTTTAGGGGAAGTATCTCGACAGAATGCATTTGAAGCACAAACAACACCTTTTGTATACGATAAAGGAGATGAGGATTTTGTGATTGATGATTCAGGACTAGTAATTAAAATAAACCAGGATACAGAATTAGTGCTGATTTCAGGGTGTGCCCATTCCGGGATTTGTAATATGATAGAGTATGCGAAAGAAATTACCGGGATACATAAATTCAGGGCTGTTATTGGCGGCTTTCATTTAAAACAGAATAATAATCAAACACAACAAACCATCGATTATTTAAAAAATCAGGATATTCAGGAAATATTCCCGTCGCATTGTACAGAATTACCGGCATTATGTGCTTTTTATAATGCTTTTCAGATTAATCACTTAAAATCGGGAATGAGATTAAAATTTTAGATTAAATATGAAAACCTACTTAGAATGTATCCCTTGTTTTATGCAACAAGCCTATCGGGCAGCAAAATTTGCTACCCATGATGAAGAAAAAATAAAACAGGTATTGGATTCCACCGGGGAAATGATAAAGTCTATCTCGTTAAATGCTACCCCTCCTGAAACGGGAAACCATATTTATAAAAATGTCAGGGATATAACGCTTAATAATGACCCTTATAAGGATATAAAAAAAGCAAATATTAATGAAGCGTTAAAACTTTATCCCGAATTAAGAAAACGCATTCAGCATGCTGATGATCCATTATTAACGGCTATTCGAATAGCTATTGCGGGGAATGTAATGGACCTTGGGGTAAATAAATCATATAACATTATCGATGATTTACAGGAAATTTTAAAACAGGATTTTGCTGCTTTTGATTATGGCCATTTTAAAGAGCATTTACAAAAGGCAAAGTCTGTTTTGTATGTTGGGGATAATGCAGGCGAGTCTGTATTCGACCGGTTATTGATTGAAACGATGGGTAAACCTGCAACGTTTGTGGTACGTGCAGTTCCGGTAATTAACGACTGTGTAAAAGAAGATGCTGTTGCTTCCGGGTTAGACAAGGTTTCTGAGATTATATCCTCAGGAAGTACTGCTCCTGCTACCATCTTGACTTTATGTAATTCGGCTTTTATCGAAAAATTTAACCGGGCAGATTTGGTTATTAGCAAGGGGCAGGGAAATTACGAAGGGTTATCTGAAGTATCACGCCCTGTATTTTTCTTATTAAAAGCAAAATGTAAAGTCATTGCAAGGGATTTGGGGGTAAGTGAAAACGATATTGTGCTTAAGGGAATTAATATGGATTCGTAATGCATTAAATTATATTTTTATGAAAGCAAAAGTTAATTTTATTATTGATGCCATTATGTTCGTGCTAATGGGACTTTTGGCAGGTATAGGATTGCTTATAAAATATGTGTTGGTATCGGGTGAAGAACGTTGGATAAAATATGGACGGAATGTAGATATTCGTTTTTGGGGATTAGACCGCCATCATTGGGGGGTGATCCATTTATATGTTGCCATAGCTTTAATTATATTTTTGGTGTTACACATTGTGTTGCATTGGAATATGATTGTTTGTTTATATAAACGAATAATTGGTAATCGTAAAGCAAGGATTTTGTGTGGACTGACATTTATGATAGTTACTCTTCTAATGGTTTTATTTCCTTATTTTATTCGTGTAGAGACCCGTGAGCTGGCTTCGGGAAGAGAACGGTTTCAAAATTTATCAATGAAAGAAGATGATTCATCAATAGACGAATCCATACAAAAAACAAAGCCAGAAAAAGAAAAAGTCGAACTGGTTGCTGATGTTCAGGAAAAAGAAGAAGAATTACATCACCATATTGACCCTTCTATTGAAGTGAGAGGATTGATGACATTATCTGAAGTCAGGCGTAAATACGATATCCCCTGTGATTATATGAAACAAAAGCTGGATATCCCATTGTCGACCTCTAACTCATCGAAATTGGGACATTTGCGTAAACAATATGGGTTTAAAATGAGCGAATTAGAATTAATTATAGCGAATTATAAAAAATAGAACCATGAAAAAAACTACGAAAATTGGAATTATTATTTGTCACAGGTATCATACATGTGCCGGAGGCAAATGTTTCAGAGCGATGAGAAATCGTGAAGGTGCGTTTAGTCTTTATCCTAAAGACGAAGAATTAGAGCTGGTGGGTTACACTACCTGCGATGGATGCCCTGGAGGTAACGTGGAATATGCTCCTGCTGAGATGATAAAAAACGGAGCCGAAGTAATTCATCTGGCTACAGGTCTTATTGTAGGATACCCGCCTTGTCCCCGGATAGAGCATTTTAAAAAGTTTATTGAAAATAACTATAAAGTAAAAGTAGTTTACGGTACACACCCTATTCCTCAGAAATATCTGGATAACCACTCGGTTATAGGAACCTGGGATTCGCCCAGGTGGAAGAAAATTACCGAAGCGGTAATGGCCGATGAGCAAATGCGGATTACTTATAATTAAAAAAAGGAGCCTGAAAACAGCTCCTTTTATGTCTTATTTTGTGAATAAATCTTATTCCACCGTAACAGATTTTGCCAGGTTTCGGGGTTGATCCACGTTACAACTTCGCAGTACAGCAATATGGTATGATAGGAGTTGTAATGGGATAACCGTAAGTAAAGCCGAAAGTTCTTCGCGTACATCAGGAATTTCCAATACATGATCCGCCATGGCTTCTATTATTTTATCTCCTTCGCTTACAATAGCTATTACAATTCCTTTTCGGGCTTTTACTTCCTGAATATTAGTTACAATTTTTTCGTATGATTTGTCTTTTGTAGCTAAAACCACTACCGGCATTTTTTCATCGATTAATGCAATGGGCCCGTGTTTCATTTCTGCTGCAGGATACCCCTCGGCATGGATATAGGAGATTTCTTTGAGTTTTAAAGCTCCTTCAAGGGCTACGGGGTATAGATATCCACGGCCCAGATAGAGGAAGTTCGTTACATCTTTATATAACTCGCTTACTTTAAACACATCATCGTTATGGGTTAATATTTTTTCAATTTTTGCCGGAATATCATTTAGCTCGTTAATTAAGATATTGTAATCTTTGTCGCTAATATGTTTTCTTTTACGACCCAACATCATAGCTATCATAGCCAGTACTGTAACTTGCGCTGTAAATGCTTTGGTAGATGCCACACCAATTTCCGGGCCGGCATGGGTGTATACTCCTGCATCTGTTTCGCGTGGAATACTCGAACCTACCACATTGCAGATACCTAAAACAGTGGCACCTTCCTCTCTTGCCATTTTTATGGCTGCAAGCGTATCTGCGGTTTCGCCACTTTGGCTTATGGCAATAACGATATCTTCATCGGTGATAATAGGATTTCTGTATCTGAATTCTGAGGCGTATTCAACTTCGACCGGAATTCTGGCTAAATCTTCAATTAAATATTCGCCAACCAAACCTGCATGCCACGATGTTCCACACCCAATAATAATAATCCTTTTTGCTTCTAACAGTTTGGGCATTACATGGTATAAACCCCCTAAATGGATTTCGTTCTTATCAAGAGATATTCTCCCTCTAAAAGTGTCTAAAATTGATCGGGGTTGTTCAAAAATCTCTTTGAGCATAAAATGATCAAAACCATTTTTCTCAATGGCACCTATATCCAGGTCAATTTTCTGAACGATTGGTGTTTGTTTATCATTTTTAATGGTTTTTAAGGTAAGACCCTCTCGTCCAAGAATTGCAACATCATCATCATTTAAATAAATGACACTTTTAGTGTGCTCAACAATTGGTGTAGCATCGGAGGCAATAAAATATTCCCCTTCTCCAACACCAATTACTAAGGGACTTCCTTTTCGGGCTGCAATAAGTTTATCGGGCTCTTCATTACAAATAATGGCTAATCCATATGCTCCTACAACCTTTGATAAAGCAAGACGGACTGCTATTTCGGCGTTAACCTGCCCTTTTAAATAAATATATTCGATTAAGTTGGCTAAAACTTCCGTATCCGTCTCAGTTTTGAAAGTGTATCCGCGATCAATTAATTTTTCTTTTAACCGGCCATAATTTTCGATGATTCCGTTGTGAATAAGGATAAAATGCCCATTCATGGAAATATGAGGATGAGCATTGATATCGTTAGGTTCACCGTGTGTTGCCCATCGGGTATGTCCTATTCCGATATTTCCTGAAATATCATCTTCTAAAACGTGATTTTCAAGATCGGCAACTTTTCCTTGTTTCTTGTAGATTTTAACTTTTTTATCTAATAATGCAATTCCCGCAGAATCGTACCCACGATATTCAAGCCTCTTTAATCCGTTGATTAATATGGGATAAGCTTGTTTTTCTCCAATATAACCTACTATTCCGCACATAAAATAATCTTAATGTTTTGTATACGTAACTTTTAGTTCGATATCATTCTGTAAAAGAATTCGATGAGGGTGAGAAGAGTTGTTGACTATTCTAACGTCTATGCTTGAGTCATTGATCTCTCCATTAACGAGATCTCTAAAATGTTGAGAGATATCAAAAGTATAGTTGTTTAGATTATCATCTATGTTTCCTTTAAAAAAACTGCCATTATAATCTCCCAAATATTGAATATTATCATATTCATCGGTATAGGTAAAAAATAATTTTTGAGGCACAAAATCTTCATTGTCGTACTCAAAATCTACGATAGGAATAATAAATTCTGCTTTTAAAATAGAATATTTAAAATTTTTCCATTCATTTAAGTTGTTAAATACAAGCGTTGAGTAAGCACCGCCAAGTCCCTGAACAAATAGTAAGGAATCAGAAGTTTCAGGATCGTTTTGTAAAAAATTGTTAATTTCTGCCCCTTCATAGTTAAATTTATGTTGACCAAACTTATATCCATTAAAAAAGTAATTGAAATCAAGGGTGTCTGCTTCACCTTCATTATCTTTCTTATAATAAGCCGTTATTCTTGAAATACTATTTTCTAAATTCACATTGAATAACTGACCATCAACATCTCCCGAGTTCTCAGGTATTATTGCTATCCCTTTGATATTTTCCACAAAGGAGGCTCTGTCATCATAGAATGATGTATCGGCATCATCCGTACTTAACTGGTCAAAAAAGGTAGGGGCTAATTTAAAAATTAATAATGTGTCCCCGGAGTTTTCATAACTTGTACTTATCTGGGTCGAATTGGGGATCATATTTTCAATTTCATAATTTGAATAATAAATTTTTGATTCATCAATCGCTGAGTCTAGTTCAAAAATGTTGAAGACAGTATTGTTTTCAATACCGCAGATACTATCTATTTTTAGATAAAGTACCAGCGAATCTAATGAAATCAAGTTTTCAAAAGGGAATTCAAAATCACTTGGAATAATCTGAGATGCAAACCGGCCATCTGTTCTGCCAAAGTAAGGATTGAAATTTACACCTATATTATAATTTGATCTTAATCCGGAAGAAATGCTATCCCCCTCCTTTACATAACTTGAAAAATTAACAAAAGTGGTAGTATCAACCTTAATAATATCACTTTCCGGAATTAGATTTTCGCCTAAAGGACTGATTTCTTCTTCGCATGAAATAAATGTTGTAATTGAAATAAATAAGATTAAACCCAAAAGATATCTTAGGGTTGTCTTTTGTAAAAATGTTTGTAGTGTAGTCATAAGTTTTTTAAAGAATTTTATCATAAAAATCTGAGTAAGCATCAATATAATCCTCTTCGTTTTGATATTCTAAAAATGGTTTCCCTGAACTTTCTATAAAACTTTTAATTTCAGGATTTATTGTTTCACTTCCAATAATCGCAGCATCAGACATTTCAATAGCAAGCTTACTTAAATTGGTATAACTGGGTGTTTTTAATAGTTTAACATCATCTTTTGTAATATTCTCATAAAGTAATTTATCCTTAAATTCTTTTTTTAGTGGATGAGGAAATTCATCATTATAAACCGAATAAACAACTTTTGAATTCATAAATAAAGGGTCATCATTATACGCTTTTTTAATGTATAATGGAACAAGCCCGGTAAACCATCCATGACAATGAATAATATCAGGGGCCCAACGTAATTTTTTCACGGTTTCTAAAACTCCGCGTGCAAAAAAGATACAACGTTCATCATTATCTTCAAAATATGTTCCATTTTCATCTTTCAGGGTATATTTTCTTTGGAAATAATCTTCATTATCGATAAAATACACCTGCATTCTTGCAGCTTGAATTGATGCAACTTTTATAATGAGTGGATGGTCAGTATCGTCAATGATTAAATTCATCCCTGATAATCGGATTACTTCATGAAGTTGATTGCGACGTTCGTTGATACAACCAAATTTAGGCATAAAGGTTCTTATTTCTTTTCCCCGTTCCTGAACCCCCTGTGGTAAATATCTTCCTATTTGTGATATTTCTGATTCAGGTAAATATGGTGTAATTTCTTGTGAAATGAATAAAACTTTTGTATTCTCCATCTGGAAATTTAAATTAGTTTAAACCACCGCAAAATTAGTAAAAATTAAATTAACCATCAACAAATAACTTTGTTCTAAACATCAGGGGTTAAAAAATATGTTATAATAAAACCTATTATTCTTTATTTTGTTTTTTGTTTCGTTATATATTTGCACGATATTTTATCATCATTATGAAGATCCTTAAAAAAAAATCAGAAGTAGTTGAAACGTTATCCTTTTTTAAAAAACAAGGAAAATCTATTGGCTTTGTTCCAACCATGGGTGCTTTACATCAAGGACACCTTTCTCTAATTGAGTGTTCTAATAAAAAAGATGATATAACGGTTGTTAGTATTTTTGTTAATCCTACGCAATTTAATAATCAAAAAGACTTCGAAAAATACCCTCGTATTTTAGATGATGATCTGGAACAGTTAAAAAAAGTTAAATGTGATTTACTTTTTGTCCCTTCCAATGAAGAGATGTATCCTGATAAAGATACCCGGGAGTTTAATTTTGGTCATCTGGATAAAGTAATGGAAGGTGCACACAGACCCGGACATTTCAGAGGTGTAGGGCTGATTGTAAGCAAATTGTTTGAGATTATTACTCCCGACAGGGCCTACTTTGGAGAAAAAGATTTTCAACAAATTGCAATTATTCGATCGTTAACAAAAAAGCTGAAGCTGCCAGTAGAAATTGTTTCTTGTCCTATTATTCGTGAAGAAGACGGGTTGGCTATGAGTTCCAGGAATATACGATTAACCGGTGAACAGCGAAAGAATGTTCCTTTAATTTCGAAAACATTATTTGAAGCCCTTGAGAAGGAAAAGTATCTAAGCGTTGAAGAAACAAAAGAATGGGTGATTCGTACCATAAACAATAATACCTATTTAGATGTTGAATATTTTGAGATTGTTGATGAAAATACTTTACTCCCGGTTGAAAGCTGGGAACAACCATGTAATAAAAGGGGGTGTGTTGCCGTTCATGTAGGTGATATCCGTTTAATAGATAATATTGGATTTTATTTATAACTTTGTTTTTTAAAAAAGGTAGTAATTGATTATGAATATTGAAGTCGTAAAATCAAAAATACATAAAGTAACAGTAACCGAAGCGAATTTGCAATATGTGGGCAGCATTACCATTGATGAAGATTTAATGGAAGCTGCAAATATTATTGAAAATGAAAAGGTGCAGGTTGTAAATATTAATAATGGCGAACGGCTTGAAACGTATGTTATTAAAGGCAAAAGAGGAACAGGTGAAATATGTATGAATGGTCCTGCAGCCAGAAAAGCAACCGTTGGTGATGTAATTATAATTATTTCCTATGCTTCGTTGGATTTTGAGAAAGCTAAGAAATTTAAACCGACACTTATTTTTCCCGATACCGCTAATAATAAATTAGTTTAAATCATTGAAAAAAAATTTTTTTAAAATATTTAATTTTTTATTTTTTTTAGCGATAGGGCTGCTTTTATTATATTTTGCTTTTCGGGATGCAAATTTTGAAGATCTTGTTACCGATTTAAAAAAGGCAAACTATTTTTGGGTAATCCTTTCCCTCCTTTTCGCCTTTATTGGATATGCAAGTCGTGCTTACCGGTGGAGGTTACTAATCGAGCCATTAAACTATAGCCCATCATTTAAGAATGTATTTCATGCCCTAATGTTTGGCTATTTTGCTAACCTGGCATTTCCCCGAATTGGTGAAATTAGTCGTTGTGGTGCTTTAACAAAATCCGATAAAATCCCAATGGATTCACTTATTGGTACTGTTTTAATCGAACGGGCTATTGATGTGGTTGTTCTCTTGATTTTACTGTTTATTATTTTTATTGCTAAGATTGAGTCCTTTGGTTTATTTATCAAAGAGAATGTTTTTGCCCCTCTATCTCGCAAGTTTATTAGCACCATGGATTTCTCCATCTATTACTGGATTGGTATTTTTGTTTTACTTGGCATATCTGTTTTTTTAATCTATTTTTTTCGTAAGAAATTTAAACGGGTTCAACTTGTAATTAAAATTCGCAAATTAATTCGAGGTATAGTTTCCGGTGTAAAGACCGTTACCAGAATGAGAAGCCGTTCGGTATTTTTATTACACACCCTAATCATTTGGGGAATGTATTTTTTAATGACCTATGTTGCATTATTTTCTATTCCTGCAACTCAAAATTTAACCCCCATTGACGGTTTGTTTTTATTGGTTATTGGAGGTTTAGGCATGTCGGCTCCGGTACAGGGAGGGATAGGTGCTTTTCATTGGATCATTTCGTCAGGGCTGACATTGTATGGTATTTCAAAAACCGACGGTTTGGTGTTGGCAACAATACTTCATGAATCACAGGTGGTACTGGTATTGGTTTTGGGAATTACAGCTGTTATTACCTTATTTTTGGTTCCACGCTCGAAAAGCAAAAATAATCGTTAACTTTACAGGAAAAATAACAGGATGGATATGGATAAATTAGCAGTTATTCAATCTAAAATTATTGATATCGAGCAACTCGATTCGAAATTAGCTTACTGGAATTTTAAAAATCAGAAAATTGTTTTTACCAATGGATGTTTTGATATCTTACACCGTGGACATATAGAATATCTGGCTCAAGCGGCCAATTTCGGAGATATCTTAATGATTGGGCTAAATACCGATGATTCGGTTAGAAAACTTAAAGGAGATTCACGTCCTGTACAGGATCAATATGCACGAGCCCTGCTTTTGGCATCGTTGCATTTTGTCCATGCAGTGGTTTATTTTAATGAAGATACCCCTTATGAGCTTATCAAAAAAGTACAACCCGATATTTTAATCAAAGGAAGCGATTATCATGTTGAGGATATTGTAGGTTCTGATATTGTGATGCAAAAAGGGGGAGAGGTAAAAACGATTGATTTTATCCCGGGCTATTCAACCACATCCATTATTGATAAATTGAAGAAATAAAAGAATAATGGCTAAATCAAAATCAGTATATGTTTGTCAGAATTGTGGTGTTGAATCTTCAAAGTGGGTTGGCAAATGCCCTTCATGCGGTGAATGGAACACATTTGTTGAACAGGTAATTTCAAAATCAACGCACTCAAAATCTTCCCTGGCTCATGAATTTTCTGAAAAGCAAACCCCTCAAAAATTATCCGAAATAAAACCTAAAAAGGAAGGACGGATATCATCAAATATTCAAGAGCTGGACAGAATTTTAGGTGGAGGAATTGTCCCGGGGTCGATGATTTTAATCGGGGGAGAACCGGGCATCGGAAAATCTACACTCTCCCTTCAGATGGCACTCAGGCTTCATCATCTCAAATCCTTGTATGTTTCGGGAGAAGAAAGCCCGCAACAAATAAAAATGCGTGCCGACAGGTTAAAACTAAGTAACGAAGGGTGTTTTATCCTTAGTGAGACTTCGCTGGAAAGTATTTTTAATCATATTGTTAATATAAAGCCTGATATTATTATTGTAGATTCTATCCAAACCTTGTTTTCAGAGCATTTAGAATCAACAGCAGGAACGGTTTCTCAAATCCGTGAAACAGCAGCCCGCTTACTAAAGTTTGCAAAAGAATCCGGGACTCCCGTTTTATTAATAGGGCATATTACCAAAGAAGGAAATTTAGCCGGACCAAAGGTGTTGGAGCATATTGTAGATACTGTTTTACAATTCGAGGGAGACCATCACCATATGTACCGGATCCTACGAACCACCAAAAACCGGTTTGGCTCTACCGCCGAGTTAGGCATTTTTGAAATGAGCGATAAAGGACTTCGTGAAGTAAGCAACCCTTCCGAGGTATTAATCACTCAAACCGATGAGCAATTAAGCGGAACAACGGTAGCATCAACCATTAATGGCGTACGTCCATTGTTAATTGAAATACAGGCGCTTGTTAGCTCTGCTGCTTATGGCACCCCACAGCGTTCATCCACAGGTTTCAATATCCGGCGACTGGGCATGTTGCTTGCTGTTTTAGAAAAACGCGCCGGTTTTAGACTGGGGCAAAAAGATGTATTTTTAAATATTGCCGGAGGCATTAAAGTGGATGATCCTGCGACAGACTTATCGGTTATAGCCTCGGTGCTTTCCTCAAACCTCGATTTAACGATTGATAAAAGCATCTGTTTTGCCGGCGAAGTTGGTTTAACCGGTGAAATAAGGCCCGTAAACCGAATTGAACAAAGAATTAGCGAAGCAGATAAGTTAGGATTTAAAAAAATGTATATTTCAAGGTTTAATAGCAAAGGAATTGATACATCAAAATTTAACATAGAGATTATAAAAGTTGGAAAAGTGGAAGAGCTATTCCGTTCTCTTTTTAAAAAGAATTAATGGCCGGTGAAATTACTCGAAGTAAATAATCTTACCCTGACCTTTGGAAGTGGAACAGATTCTAAAAAGGTGATTGATAATGTATCTTTTAAACTAAATAAGGGAGAAACGTTAGGGATTGTTGGCGAATCGGGTTCGGGAAAATCAATAACTGCCTTATCCGTTTTAAACTTGCAGCCACCCAATGCATCTGTTAGCGGAGATATTTATTATGATGAGAAGAATAAGGAAATAAATCTTTTAAAATTATCCGAGAAAGAATGGTTGTCTTTTCGTGGGAAAAATATTTCTATGATTTTTCAGGAACCCATGACATCTCTAAACCCTACCATGAAATGCGGGAAGCAGGTTTCTGAAATTTTGTTTATGCATACAAATTTATCGTCTAAGAAAAGGCGTAATCGTGTATTAGCATTGTTTGAAGAAGTGAAATTACCCGATCCACAAAGAATATATAATAGTTACCCTCACGAGATATCGGGTGGACAAAAGCAACGAGTAATGATTGCTATGGCTATTGCCCTTAAGCCGGCCATTTTAATTGCCGATGAGCCAACAACAGCCCTTGATGTTACCGTGCAAAAGGCAATTGTCGATTTATTAAAAAATATCCAGGAGAAATATGCGATCAGTATTATCTTTATTTCTCACGATTTAGGTGTTATTGCACAAATCGCACATAAGGTTCTGGTGATGTATAATGGCCAGGTTATTGAAAAGGGAGAGGTAAAAAGTATATTATATAATCCGGAGGAACCCTATACCCGGGGACTGATAAAATGCCGGCCTGAACTGAGTTCTAAAGGAGTCAGACTACCTGTGCTTTCTGATTTTATGCAAGGTTCAGGAAGTAGTTCACAACCCGGAAGTCAGGAAGAGATTCATAAATTGGATCAAGAACAGATTCTTTTGTCGGTTAGAGGGTTGAATAAGAGTTTTGTGTCCAAAGCAAATTTTTGGGGTAAAGCCAGGCATTCTTTTAAAGCAATCCAGAACATACAATTTGATGTATATAAAGGAGAAACTTTAGGGTTAGTGGGTGAGTCAGGTTGTGGGAAAACCACCTTAGGAAGGGTAATTACACAATTGCTGGATTACAACTCAGGAGATATAGAATATAGGGGAAAGTCATTGAAAAGTTTAACAATTAGTGAGTTAAAGCAATTCCGCCAAAAAGTGCAAATTATTTTTCAAGATCCTTATAGCTCTTTAAATCCGAAGATAAAAGCAGGAGAAGCCATTGCGGAGCCTTTAAAGGTACATCAGCTTTATCAGACAACAAAAGAACGAAAACAAAGAGTTTTTGAATTGCTAAAACAGGTTAAATTATCGGAAGAGGATTATGCAAAATATCCCCATGAGTTCTCGGGTGGACAAAGGCAACGTATTGTTATTGCCCGGGCATTGGCATTAAACCCTGAGTTTATTATTTGTGACGAATCGGTTTCTGCACTTGATGTATCTGTGCAGGCTGAAATTTTGAACCTTTTAAATGATTTAAAAAGAAAATATCAATTAACGTATATTTTTATTTCTCACGATTTGTCGGTAGTGAAATATATGTCTGATAGAATGATGGTGATGAAAGACGGGCAACTGGTAGAAATAAATAAAGCAGATGAAATCTATGATTCACCTGCTTCTGATTATACGCGTAAATTAATTGACTCCATACCAGAGCTTAGCTTTTAAAAAAATTCATCATCAAACTCCGTTTTAGTACCCTGATTATTTTCTTCACAATCAATTTGGATTGAAAAATTAGCGGGTTTTTCAAATTCGTCTTCGTTGGTTACCGAAACAATAGTAGAATCATTATACACTTTTTGCATATACAGTCCAAATATGGGTAAAGCCATGTTATGGCCACCACCCAGACCAATTCCTTCAAAGTGTATGCTTCGATCTTCGCCACCTACCCAAACGCCCGAAACCAGGTTCGGAGTTACACCCATAAACCATCCATCAGAATGATTTTGGGTTGTTCCGGTTTTTCCTCCAATCTCGTTAAATAATTGATATTTCCATCGTATTCTTCCAGCCGTACCTTCTTTAACAACTGATTGAAGTAAATTCACCATTAAATAAGCTGTTTGTTCGCTTATAGCCTCATTTTTGGATGAGGTAAACCGGGCAAGTTCAGATCCGTTACTATCTTCTATGCGGGTAATATATATTGGCTCGGAATGCACTCCTTTACTAGAGTAAGTGGAGTATGCACTCACCATTTCTTCTAAACTGATGTCAGAAGTTCCTAAAAATATGGATGGTACCGGATCGATATGGCTTTCAACTCCCATCTTCCGCATTACATCAATAACTGATTCGGGATTAAATTGTTTGATTAACCAGGCAGATATATAATTAACGGAATTAGCAAGCCCCCATTTCAAAGTAACCATTTTACCATCTTTATCCGAAGGGCCCGAATTTTTTGGAGTCCATGTTGAGTCATTAACATTAAAAGTAGAAGGGACATTAGCAACTTTATGACATGGTGAATAATTCTCCTGCATAGCCAAAGTATATAAAAAAGGTTTTATGGTAGATCCTACCTGTCTTTTACCCTGTGTGATATGGTCGTATTTAAAGTGTTTAAAATGAGGTCCTCCTACATAAGCTTTAACATAACCGTTATGAGGATTGACAGATAAAAATCCGGCGCGCAAAAATTGTTTATAATATAATAATGAGTCCATGGGTGTCATTACCGTATCAATATCACCTTCCCATGAGAAAACGGTCATTTCAGCCGGAGTGTTAAAAACGGAAATAATGGAGTCCATATCCAGTCCTTTTTGTCGTAAAACTCTGTATCTTTCTGTTCTTCGCATTCCTAGTTCGATAATGTCGCTTAGTTCAGCTGATGAAAGATCTTCAGCATATGGTGCATTAGGGTTTGATTCTTGTTCTTTGTCAAAGACTTGTTGTAATTCACCTCCAAGATGCTCTTTAAGGGCTTCTTCAGCATATTTCTGCATCCTGGAATCGAGGGTTGTATAAATTTTTAACCCATCGCGATACAAATTATACGTTGTACCGTCGGGTTTTGTATTCTTATTACACCAGCCATATATAGGGTTTGTTGCCCATTCAATAGAATCTCTGATATAACTATCGTGTGAAAAATAATTTTTTTTATTCGGCTCTTTCCTGTTGAGTAATAATCTTAAATATTCTCTAAAATAAGTTGCTAAACCTACATTATGATCCTGTACTTTATAATTTAACTCAATAGGTAAAACGCTAAGCGAGTCAAACATTTTATCGTTTATATAATTATACTTATTCATTTGTGAAAGAACAACATTTCGTCTTAATCTGGAGCGCTCTGTATTTCGTACAGGATTATAATAACTTGGTGCTTTTAATAAGCCCACCAGCACGGCAGCTTCTTCAACTTTTAAAGAATCCGGGGTTTTATTGAAAAAAGTTTTAGCTGCCGATTTTATACCAAACGAATGTCCTCCAAAAGGAACTGTATTTAAGTACATTACCAGAATTTCATCTTTGGTGTAATTTTTCTCCAGTTTTACAGCGGTAACCCATTCCTTGAACTTAGTTATTCCCAGGTTTAAATTGCGTTTAAAGGTTGAACGATATATGGTTGTATCGCGCGGAAAAAGGTTTTTAGCCAGTTGTTGGGTAATGGTGCTCCCTCCTCCGGCATCCCGGTTTCCTAACAGAATACTGTATACGATAACACGACCTAATCCCCGGGCATCAATTCCCGGATGTTTGTGAAAACGAATATCTTCAGTGGCAAGAAGTGCATTAACAATGTTAGGCGAAAGATCATCAAACTGAACGTAAGATCTATTTTGATAATAATAACTACCTAACAATAAACTATCAGCAGAAAATACCTCCGATGCAAGGTTGTTATCCGGATTCTCCAGATCTTCAAAAGTAGGCATATCTCCAAACTTTTCCATTGAGATAAAAACAAAAATTGTTATTAGCGCTATTATGGGAAAGATAAATAAAGCCCAGAACAACCGGGTATAAAATTTTTTTGTAAATTTAATTTTGCTCATATTGCTTGTTTTCTCTTTGTTGTCAAAAATAATAAATAATATTTAATTCAAAATGTTGAAGTTAAAATACTATTTATATTAATTTTGTGTCATTTTAAATACAATTTTAACATATAATATATATGAGTGAAAATCTGGTAATTGTAGAATCCCCGGCAAAAGCAAAAACCATTGAGAAGTTTTTAGGGAAAGATTTTGTTGTTAAATCAAGTTATGGACATATACGCGATTTGGCGAAAAAAGATTTTGGTATTGATATCAATAACGACTACGAACCTCAATATATTGTTCCTGATGATAAAAAAGCGGTAGTAAAAGAATTAAAGAAAGATGCTAAAGATGCTAAAACGGTTTGGTTAGCATCTGATGAAGACCGCGAAGGAGAAGCTATTGCCTGGCACTTGTTTAAGGTATTGGAACTGGATCCTCAAAAAACGAAGAGGATTGTTTTTCATGAAATAACCAAAAATGCCATTCAAAATGCTATAAAAAATCCACGACCTATTGATGAAAACCTGGTCAATGCACAACAAGCTCGAAGAATTTTAGACCGTCTGGTTGGATTTGAGTTATCCCCTGTTTTATGGAAAAAAGTCAAACCTTCTCTTTCCGCCGGAAGAGTGCAGTCTGTGGCTGTTAAGTTGCTTGTGGAAAGAGAAAGAGAAATCATGAACTTTAAAAGCGAATCGTATTTTAAGGTTACAGGAATTTTTCAAACAGCTGGTGAACATGAATTAAAAGCGGACTTAAATGAACGAATAAAGAATAAAAAAGAGGTATTAGATTTCCTGGAGAAGAGTAAATCCGCAACTTTTGTTGTGAATAATGTAGTGAAAAAACCAGGAAAAAAATCTCCTGCTCCACCTTTTACTACATCCACTTTGCAACAAGAAGCCAGCAGGAAGTTAGGTTTTTCGGTTGCCCAAACCATGGCTGTAGCCCAAAGATTATACGAAGCAGGTAAAATTACCTATATGCGAACCGATTCGGTTAACCTGTCGGGTATGGCTATTAATTCGGCAAAAAAAGTTATTCTGGATGAGTTTGGAGAGAAATATTTGAAAACCAGGAAGTATAGTACTAAATCGAAAGGAGCACAAGAAGCGCACGAAGCTATAAGACCAACCTTTATCGAAAAAGAAACGGTTTCAGGGACCGAAAGAGAGAAACGTTTGTATGAACTTATATGGAAACGAACCATTGCGTCCCAAATGAGTGATGCTTTACTTGAAAAGACAACCATTACTATTGATATATCAAATCAAGATAAAAGAAAATTTATTGCCAATGGTGAGGTTTTAAAATTTGATGGTTTTTTAAAAGTTTATATTGAATCGAGGGATGATGAAAATGACGAAGAGACAAAAGGCTTATTACCTTCTGTTACCAATGGAGAAAAAATGGATTACCATTCAATTGTTGCCATTCAACGCTTTACTCATCATCCGCCAAGATATACCGAAGCAAGTTTGGTAAAAAAATTAGAAGAATTAGGTATTGGACGCCCATCAACTTATGCTCCCACAATTTCTACCATACAAAACAGAGGATATGTTGTAAAAGAAGATCGTCCGGGTAAGGAAAGGAGTTATGTTGCCATAAGCTTAAGAAACAATACGATTGATGAGGAAACAAAAAAAGAAATTACCGGGGCAGAAAAATCTAAACTTTTTCCTAACGATATTGGGATGGTCGTTAATGATTTCTTAGGGAATCATTTTGATGAGATAATGAATTATAATTTTACGGCCTCGGTTGAAGAGGAATTTGATGAAATTGCTCAGGGGAATATGCCCTGGACTCAAATGATTGATAAATTTTATCGACCATTTCATCAGCGGGTTGATGAAACCTTGAAAACTTCTGCACGAAGTGTAGGTGAAAGAATTTTGGGTAAAGATCCGAAAACAGGCAAACAGATACTAGCCAAAATAGGTCCTTATGGCCCAATGGTGCAATTAGGAGACAAAGACGACGAAGAGAAACCAAAGTTTGCTTCATTGCAACGAGGCCAGCACTTGGAATCGATTACGTTACAAGAAGCATTAGATTTATTTAAATTACCTCGTGAAATTGGAACATTTGAAGGAGAGGATGTAGTGGTTTCAATAGGTCGGTTTGGTCCATATGTAAGGCATAACTCAAAATTTTATTCATTAAAAAAAGATGATAATCCGTATAAGATTGAGTTAGATCGAGCCATTGAGATAATTAAAGAGAAAAGGGAGAAAGATAAAGCTAAAATAATCAATGATTTTCCGGAAGATAAAGACCTTCAGCTACTGAATGGTCGTTGGGGGCCCTATATCTCCTATAAAAAGAAAAATTATAAAATCCCTAAAGGAGAGAAGGCTGAGAAATTATCGTATGAAGACTGTATGAAAATTATTAAAGAATCGAAGACGAAAGATACCAAAAAGCCGAAAGGGAAGAAAACCAATAAGACTAATACGAAAAAAAACACGAAAAAAAAGAATAAATAAATACGTATTTAATCAATGAACCTGAATGATTATTTTAATCCGGTTGATCCCATAAGGAATATAAAATCCTTTGTAAGATCCGACAAACAGCTTTCTTCCTTGGTTGTTCAACATACTAAAGAGAAACCAATTTCAGCCGTTGAGGATTTTCACCTGGCTATTTTTGGGGTCACTTTAGATGATGAAGTGGCAATTAAATCATTTTTTGCTATAAGGAATCAATTATATGGATTAGCGGCACCTGATTATAAAACAAAAATATACGATTTAGGAAACTTAAAATCAGGAAAATCTGAAAAAGATAATGAAGCGGCCCTTAGAGATATTATTGTTGAGTTAATATCTTTAAATATAATTCCGATAGTGATAGGAGCTTCAGATAATTCTCTATATCCAATTTACACGGCTTATCAAAAATGTAATAAAGAGGTAAATTTTATTCATATTGATAACAAAATTGATATAAGCCAGAATATTGCTGAAAATACGAAATCTGCATTGTGGAAAATTTTAGTTGAAGAAAACAAATCTTTATTTTCTTTCAGTAACATTGGATTTCAATCCCACTTTGTTGGAGCAAATACCCTTCAGTTTGTTGCAGACTCTCTTCATAATGCTTACCGGATAGGTGCTCTGAGAGAAAATTTTCAGAATATCGAACCAGTGTTTCGTGATGCGGATTTTGTAGCACTTAATGTATCATCCATAAAACAATCTGATGCTCCGGCACAATTCTATCCTTCACCCAATGGGTTTACCGGAGAAGAAATTTGTCAGATTTCACGTTATGCGGGGTTAGGAAACAAACTTTCGGTTTTCGGTTTGTTTGATTATTTTTTCTCAAACGATAGTAATAATCAAACAGCACAACTTATTGCACAAATTATTTGGTATTTTATTAACGGGTATAGTTCTCGTATTGTGGAATATCCATTAGGGAATGATAAGAATTTTAAAAAAATCATTGTAAATCTTGATAACTTTAAATCGGAATTAGTTTTCTATAATAGCGAAGAAACTAAAAGATGGTGGATTGAAGTGCCTTCGTTTAAAAACAATAAAATAAAGAATGTGATTATCTCATGTACCCCACAAGATTATCACATGGCAACCCGGGGAGAAGTACCTGAAAACTGGTTGAAAGCATATCAAAAAATCAATTAAAAATCAGCGATTTAACAAAATAATAGTAGAAAAATCGTTATTTTTTTTTAAACATTAGTAACTTTATTAAATTTATAAAGTATAATGTGATATTATAAAGCAATCGATTAAGAGCATTTTATTATTTATAAAATTTGTTTAGGAATAATATTTTTACTTATTTTACTTTGGTAATGTTTATTGTAACTGAGGAAGATTAAAAGTAATATGAAAAGATCAATTTTTTTCTTGACTTTTTTAATGTTTTTATCTGTGTTTTTAAAAGCGCAGCAAGATCCTCAATATAGTCAGAATATGTTTACACACCTATTAACAAACCCCGGTTATGCCGGAAGTAATGATAATATTACCGTGTATGCCTTAAACAGAACCCAGTGGACTGGATTTGAGGGAGGCCCCATGGTTACAACCCTTAATATGGATGCAGCTATAAATCCATTCAATATTCCATTAGGGATTGGTGTTTCATTACAAAATGATGAATTAGGGTTTAATAAAGATATTCTATTAAATTTGTCTGTAGCCTATAAACAACCATTAGGAGAAGGAAATTTAGGAATTGGTGTGAAATGGGGTGTTGCAAATACAAGTATTAATACCGGAGGTTCAGAATGGATAACACCGGTTGATCCGGTTGAAAATGATATTGCTATCCCTGTTGACGGAAGTGAAGATATGAGTTTTATGGACTTTGGTTTTGGGATTTTTTACAAAACGCAGGATTTATATTTAGGTATCTCATCTACCCATATTAATCAGCCTGAGTTTAGTTTCAATCAAAGCAAAACCCGGTTAACCCGGCATTATTATATTACAGCAGGGTATAATTTGCCTTTAAATAATCCATTATTTGAATTCAAACCAGGATTAATGGTTCAGTCTGACGGAAAAAATTCACAATTAGGGTTTCATGGATTAATTGAATACAATAAAAAGATATGGGGAGGCGTTTCTTTAAGAACAGATTATGCGATAATTGGAATTTTTGGCATTGAATTATTTAAGTGGGTTAAGGTTAGTTATTCGTACGATTTTGTTGTGTCAGGGATGAAAGAATATAATAATGGTTCGCATGAGATTATGATGGGATTTAGTTTTGATGTTAAAAAAGATAAAACACCTGAACGATATAAAAGTATTAGATTTTTATAAAATGAATATGAATTATTGTTATTTTGCAAAATAAATATTGGAAATATTATGAAAAAATTATTAGTTGTAGGCATTGTTCTAGTATTCACTTTTAGTTGTAGTAATTACAATGCTGGAGAATTAACTGGTGTAAAAGGCAGAAAAGGATGGTTTGAATCTGAGCCTTACGGAATGGTTTTTGTCCCCATGGGTAGCTTTACGATGGGACCGAGTGATCAGGACGTAGCCTGGGCAATGAATTCATTTTCCAAGACTGTTTCTGTTGATGCATTTTGGATGGATGAAACGGAAGTCACCAATAATGAATATCGTCAGTTTGTATACTGGGTCCGGGATTCTATTATGAGACGCAAACTTGGTGAAGTCATCGAAGATTACCTTATTGCTGAAGATGATTTTGGAAATCCTATTGATCCTCCAATTATTAATTGGGAAGTTGAGATTGATCCCCGCGATGAGGAAGTTTCAGAAATCCTGAATGAATTGTATCTTGCCGAACATGAAAGATTTTATCGCAGGAAAGAGATTGATACCAGGAAGCTAATGTTTGAGTACTATAGAGTTGACATGCAACAGGCAGCAAAAAAATCCAATCGCTACGACTTTAATACAAGACAATATAACGGAACGGCTGTTAATGCGCAAGGAGAGCAAATAGATGTAGACGATCGTTCTGCTTTTGTTATTCGTGATGTGATTAATGTTTATCCTGATACGCTATGTTGGATCAGTGACTTTACCTATTCATTCAACGAACCATATACCAATATGTATTTCTGGCATCCTTCCTACGACAATTATCCTGTGGTTGGAGTTAACTGGGAACAAGCCAGAGCATTTTCTGTTTGGAGAACACAATATCTAAACGATTTTCTAAAAGGAGAAGGTGGAGGTTTTGTTCAGGATTTCAGATTACCTAACGAAGCAGAGTGGGAATATGCAGCAAGAGGAAATCTTGACTTATCCATGTATCCCTGGGGAGGAATGTATACCCGAAACAAACAGGGTTGTTTTTTAGCTAATTTTAAACCCTTAAGAGGTAACTATATCGATGATGGCGGATTGATAACTGTTTCTGTTGGAAGCTATGCTCCAAACGAATACGGACTATTTGATATGGCAGGAAATGTTGCCGAGTGGACATCTAATGCTTATGATGAATCGGCATATAGTTTCCAGCATGACATGAACCCTGACTATCAATATGAAGCGTTACCGGATGACCCTCCTGCCATGAAACGAAAAATAGTTCGTGGAGGTTCCTGGAAAGATATTGGATATTTTTTGCAAAATGGAACCAGAACCTATGAATATCAAGATTCTGCAAAATCATATGTTGGTTTTAGAAATGTAAGATCATATCTGGGAACAAATTAGTTAGATAGAGTTATAAACTAAAGTTATGTATCATGATTAACCTAACTGAAATAGTACAGAGCTCCGGATGGAGGAAATTTATGGCAAAGCTATATGGATGGGGAGCTTCATTAGTTATTCTGGGAGCATTATTTAAACTAATGCACTGGCCAGCTGCAGGAGCCATGTTAACAGCTGGAATGTTAACTGAAGCAGTAATATTCTTTTTCTCTGCATTTGAGCCGCAGCACGAAGAGGTAGACTGGACTCTTGTATATCCTGAATTAGCAGGAATTAATGAAGATGAAGATTTTACACCCACCCCAAGAGCAGAGAGAGAAAAATCAGTTAGTGGAGCTGGAGGTGCCGGGTTAGGAAAACTTGATGAAATGCTGGAAAATGCAGAAATTACCCCAGAACTATTTGAGAAGCTAGGTAAAGGATTGAAAAACCTGAACCAAACAACTCAGAACTTAATGAATGTCTCCGATGCAGCACAGGCAACCAATCAATTTGTAGATAATTTGCAAGCTGCTTCAGAGTCTATTAATTCAATGACTGAAAGCTACGGACAATCATCTGAACAACTGACAAATTCAATTGGCGGTCTGATCGAATCTTATGATGGATCTGCCGATGTTATGAATAATGCGGGCAAGAATATGGCTGAACAATTCACTCAGTCAAGTCAGGGTTTTATAGATAATTATAAGAGCCTTGAAGAAAGGATACAAGAGAATATTGAATTAATAGCTACAGGAAATCAGTCATATAATGAAAAACTGGAAATTCTTAATAAAAATTTATCTGCTTTAAATTCTGTTTATGAGTTACAAATGCAGAATACAAGCGAGCATGTTGAATCATCCAAGACCGTATTCAATGAAATGGATGTGCTTATGAATAATATTAAAGAATCGGTTGATGAAACAAAAGCGTATAAAGATGAGATTTCAAAATTAAATAACAATTTAACTGCATTAAACTCTATTTATGGCAACATGTTATCTGCCATGAATGTGGTTAAATAGTAAACAGTTAGTTAGATAAACTTAGAATTATGGGTCACGGCAAAGAAACTCCCAGGCAGAAAATGATTGGTATGATGTATTTAGTGTTGACGGCAATGTTAGCACTAAATGTTTCGGCTGAAGTGTTGGATGCATTTTCAGCTGTTGATGAGGGCTTAAATAAAACAACTCATAATTACGTACAAAAGAATAAGGAATTATATAAAGAGTTTGACGAACAGTATGCTATAAATCAAACAAAAGTAAAACCGTGGAAAGAAAAATCTGATGAAGTTAAACGTAGATCCGAAGAACTTTTCAGCTATATTCAGAATTTAAAACTTGAAATTGTTAGAGAGAACCAGGGAGAAGATACGGAGGCGATTACTGAAGATGGAGAGATTGTTAATGATCTGTTAATGGGAAAGGACAAATATGATGTGGCTTCGAGGATATTAATCGGATCCAACAATAATGGGAAAGCTTTTGATTTTAAAGAAATGATTGCAGATTATAGAGAATACCTGGTTAGTTTATGTGATCCTAGTGATGAACGAATTATTCAATCCATAAAAAGTAATCTTGATACCTCGGATCCTCCTCCTAACAAAGAAGGTGAAAGTAAATCTTGGGAGGTAAAACATTTTGGACAAATGCCATTAGCTGCTGTGATGCCTTTGCTAACAAAGTTCCAGGTTGATATTCGAAACTCTGAAACAGAGATGGTAAGGTATTTATTAAACCAGATTGTTGCCGGAGAAATTACATTTAATAAACTGGAAGCAACCATTATACCGAATACAAGTTATGTATTGCAAGGGAATGATTATTCGGCAGATGTTTTCCTTGCAGCAGTCGATACTACGCAACCTCCGGTTGTTCTTGTTGGAGATTATGACTCAACCCGTTTAGATGATGGAACCTGGCAATATAATATGGTTGGTAATTACGATACGTTGGATGTTATTCAGGGAAAAGCAAAATATCAGGTAAGAGGACAGACCATTGGGACACACGAGTGGAGGGGATTAATAAAATTGATTGACCCCAGTGGAAATTATATTGTTAAATCTTTCCAGAAATCTTTTCAGGTTGCTAAACCAAACCTTGTGGTGTCTCCTACAAAAATGAATGTATTTTATGTTGGGGTAGATAATCCGGTAAGTGTTTCAATCGCTGGTGTTCCAGGAAATAAGATTGTGCCATCCATAACAAACGCAAGGATTAGAAAACGATCTGACGGTGAATATATCGTAAATCCAACACGCCCCGGAAATAGTATCGTTTCGGTTCAGGCTGAAATTGATGGGGTAATGAAAAATATGGGAACAGCTCAGTTTAGGGTTAAGCCTGTACCTGACCCCGTTGTTAAGGTTGCAGGTAAACAGGGAGGTAAAATCGAGAAAAATGTATTAGCAGCTCAAGCCGGAGTGTTTGCCGAAATGGAAAATTTTGATTTTGATCTTGAGTTTAAGATTATTGAATTTACAGTATCTACTACTGATCGTGGTGGATTTTTTATCGGAGAAAAATCTGAAAATAATGCGTTTACTCAGGCGCAATTAGATTTAATTAATAATTTACGCAGAAACTCGCGTATTAATATTGAAGATGTGAAGGCAGTAGGTCCTGATGGAAAAGTTAGAAACCTGCCTCCAATAGTATTTGAAATTATTTAACATTAAAAAATAAAATTATGAAACGATTTTTTGTTGTTTTTCTTGTTGTCGGGCTAGTTACTACTATTTTTAATGAACAACAAATATTTGCCCAGGATGAAACCGTAAACGATGGGGTATATGTAAAAGAAAATATACCAGGTAAACGTCCAGTACCTTATCGCCAGTTACGTGAAGCTGATATTATGTGGTCCAAAAAAATATGGCAAATTATTGACTGTAGAAAAAAGATGAATCATTCTTTGTACTTCCCGTTGGAAGGTAAAGTGGATGATAGAAGAAGTTTGATGAATCTGTTTATGTATGGCATTGAAAATGAAGGACTGATTGTGTATAAAGATGATGAATTCAAAGATATTATGACGTTGGATGAAGTCAAAGATAAATTAGATGCATTACCAAAAACACAACAAGTTACCAATCCGGAAACTGGCGAATTAGAAGAAAGAGTAATCGAAGGCTCTATTAATTATGATGAAATGAGTCAGTATGAAATAAAAGAGCAGTGGTATTTTGACAAGCAGCACTCAACGATGAGAGTACGTATTTTAGGGATATGTCCGATTAGAAAGTATGTAGATCCGGAAACAGAGCAGGCAAGAAAAGAAAGAACTTTTTGGGTATATTTTCCGGCAGCCCGTCACTTATTGGCAAATCAGGAAGTATTCAACCGCCAAAATGATGCCCAACGAATTAGTTTTGATGATCTGTTTTTTCAAAGACGATTTGACAGCTACATTATTGCCGAATCGAATGTTTATGACAACAGGCCCATTAGCTCATATATGCAAGGGGTAAATAATCTATTAGAAGCGGAAAGAATTAAACAGGAATTGTTTGAAATTGAACATGACTTATGGGAATATTAATGTTCTGTATTATTAAATAATTAATATATTAAAAGAGGCGCATCTAGCGCCTCTTTTTTATAAATATTTATCTCCTAATTTTAGTTTTATATCATTTACATATTGTTTAATTTCCTGCTCATCTTCTTTTTTACAAACCAAGAGTATATTATCAGAATCGACAATAATAAAATCTTCTAAGCCCTGTAAAACAACCAGTTTTTCATTGGGCATTTTAACAATACAATTCTTAAGGTTATAAGCAAATACATTATCACCCCGAATAGAATTATTGTTTTTATCTTTGTCTAAATTCTCATGTAGTGATCCCCATGTGCCTAGATCTGCCCAACCAAAATCACTGCTGTAAACAAATACATTATCCGCTTTTTCCATTATCCCAAAATCGATAGAAATATTTTTACACTCAAAGTAAGTTCTTGCAATAAATTCATTCTCCTTTTCTGTGTCATAAGTCTGAACTCCCTCTTGAAACAATGAATTTACTTCGGGAAGAAAAGTGTCAAAAGCTTTCATAATTGATTTTAATGACCAAATGAAAATACCGGCATTCCATAAAAATTCACCACTTTCATAAAATACCTGGGCTAATTCTTTGTTGGGTTTCTCAGTAAATGTTTTAACTTTAAAAATTAGTTGGTTATCTTTTATTGGTTTGTTTTCAACAACCTGAATATAACCGTATCCCGTTTCAGGCCTGCCGGGTTTAATTCCTAAGGTTAAAAGAGCATCTTTATTGGAAACAAACTCAAGCCCTTCTTCAATTACTTTAATAAATTCATCCTCTTTTATAATTAGGTGGTCTGATGGAGCTGTTACAATATTTGCCTCCGGGTTATGTTTTAAAATTTTATTATTAGCATAAGCTATACAGGGAGCTGTATTTCTTCTCACAGGTTCAAGCAAAATTTGTGATTGGTTGAGTTCCGGCAACTGTTCTTTTACGATTTGATTATAATCTAAGCTGGTTACGATATAAATGTTTTCTATCGGACAGATTTGTTTAAACCGGTCAAAAGTCATCTGAAGCAAAGTTCTTCCGGTACCTAAAATATCCAGGAATTGCTTGGGCTTCTTTTGCTTGCTTAAAGGCCAGAATCGACTACCTACACCTCCGGCCATAATAACACAGTAATTATTTTTATTCATTTTTTTGGTTTTTAGTTTACTAATTTATAAAAACCATAGGTAATAATAAGAATAAATTTACCGAATATTCATTTTAAATGTTTTTGATCCTTTAAACTTTACAGTTAAAGAATTGTATATTTGTAAGAATTGAAAATAAATAATACAACAATGAATTTATTTTTTCATATTGGGAGGTATTTTTTATTATTAAAAAAGGTTTTTACTAAGCCCGATAAATTTAAAATATTCTATAAAGAAACCATCCATGAAATTGATAAACTGGGACTTAATTCTATAAGTATTGTTGCTATAATATCTGTTTTTATGGGGGCGGTAATAACCATACAAACTGCCTATAATACAGAAAGCCCGATTTATCCTGCTTATCTTATTGGACTTACGGCACGTGATACATTACTTTTAGAATTTTCATCTACTATTGTGGCCTTAATTCTGGCTGGAAAAATTGGCTCAAATATTTCATCCGAAATCGGTTCTATGAGAGTTACCGAACAAATTGATGCCCTCGAAATAATGGGCGTTAATTCTGCCAATTACCTTATTTTGCCTAAAATAACTGCCGCTGTTCTATTCGCCCCATTTTTAACCCTTATGAGTATGGTTATTGGATTATTTGGAGGTTGGATTGCCGGTATAAGTACAGGGGTTATGACCTCACAGCAATATATTTATGGAATTCAATATGCATTTATACCTTATTATATAACCTATTCCGTAATTAAAATCGTTGTTTTTGTTTTTTTAATAACGACAATCTCATCTTATCATGGTTATTATTCCTATGGTGGAGCTTTAGATGTTGGACGTTCCAGTACCAAAGCTGTAGTTCATAGTAGTATTTTTATTTTATTGTTTAATGTAATTCTAACCCAATTATTGTTATCATGATCGAGATACAAAATATTTCAAAATCTTTTGATGGTATCGAGATAATCAAAGATATTAATATTGTTTTTGAAAAAGGAAAGACCAATTTAATTATCGGACAAAGTGGATCGGGAAAAACCGTATTATTGAAATCCATTGTAGGACTGCATGATATTGATACAGGGAAGATTTTATACGATGATATTATATTTAATGAACTGGATTTTGAAGATAAGAAACAAATGAGGCAAAAGATGGGAATGTTATTCCAGGGAGGTGCTTTATTTGACTCAAATACGGTGGAAGAAAATGTAATGTTTCCATTGGATATGTTTACACACATGAAATATGATGAAAAAAGGGAACGCGCAAACGAGTGTTTGAAAAGAGTTAATATTGTTAATGCGAATCATTTATATCCCGATGAGATTAGTGGAGGGATGAAAAAAAGAGTTGCGATTGCACGAGCTATTGCCTTAAATCCCAATTATCTGTTTTGCGATGAACCGAACTCCGGATTAGACCCAAAAACAGCCATTTTAATTGACAACCTTATCAAAGAAATTACAGAAGAATACGAAATGACGACTATCGTTAATACTCATGATATGAATTCTGTGATGGAAATTGGTGACAAAGTAATGTTTATTCATCACGGCGAAAAATGGTGGGAAGGAACACGCGATGATATTTTTAATACAGAAAATGAGGAATTAAATAACTTCATTTTTGCTTCAAAGTTATCACGAAAGATTAGAGACCTTGAGCAATAGCATTAACCAAGGTCGTATATTTTTTGTAATCTTTCTATATCATTAATTACAATATTTTTCCCTTCAATTTGTATTAACCCGTCTTTTCTAAATTCTGAAAGCACTCTTATTACATTTTCTGTACTCATATCAATTAAATCCGCAATTTCTTTACGACTAATGGGAAGATTAAATTTCTTCGCGTTATATATGTTTTGTGCAAAAAACAGAAGTATATAAGCAATTCTGCCTCTTAACTGGCGAGTATTAATATCTACTCTTGTTTTGATTATTGAATCGGATAATATGCTTATTTTTTTAAAAAAATCCAGCGCAAAATTTCCATTGGTTTTAATAAGGTTTTTAATGATATCCAGATCTACAAAACATATAATAGAGTCTTCAATAGCTGTAATGGAATAGGAATGATCCATGTTCGAGAAAATACTTAACAATCCAATAAAATCTTTGGGCTTAGCTATACTAATAATGTGTTCTTTATGATTGGGTTCGGTTTTGAATAATTTTATCAGGCCGTTTTGCAAGTATAAAAAAGAATGCACAGGATCCCCTTCAATGTAAATATTTTCTCCTTTTCGATAAAATTTCTCTACTTTCTTTTCATTGATTAAGTTCAGTTCATCCGGAGTTAAATTTTTAAACGCCCATGAACGATAAACACAGTCTTTACAATTACTTACATCCTTTATTATTTCCATTGAAAACGTATTGATTTTAAACTGATATATATCACTAATGATATATATCATAATATATAGTTATATTAATATATTAATATCTGTTATTTTTGTAACAGTAAAATTTATAGTGTATAAAAATAACATAAAAAATAGCTAAAATGAAAAAGATTCTGATATTAGGTGCCGGTACAGGTGGTACAATTATGGCAAATAAGCTTCGAAAGTCTCTTGACAGGGATGAATGGGACATTACCATTGTTGATAAACATAAAACCCATTATTATCAACCGGGATTTTTATTTATTCCTTTTGGGATATACAGTAAACATGATGTAATTAAACCCAAAGCTAACTTTATTCCTTCGGGAGTTAATATTATTTATAATGATATTGATAAGATCGTTGCCGAAGAAAATAAGGTTCTCTTAGCTGGCGGGAAGGTTTTAAATTATGATTTTTTAATTGTAGCCACAGGAACAAAAGTTGATCCTGATGAAACTCCCGGATTAAAGGGAGAATTGTGGCATAAGGAAATTTTTGATTTTTATACCGTTGAAGGAGCTGTTGCCTTAAAAGAATTTTTTGAAACATGGCAGGGCGGAAGGTTGGTAATGAATATTGCTGAGTTGCCATTTAAGTGTCCGGTTGCTCCACTCGAATTTGTATTTTTAGCTGATGAATACTTTACAAAAGTTGGTATCCGGGACAAGGTAGATATTACCTATGTAACTCCTTTGCCCGGAGCTTTTACCAAGCCTAAGGCTACCAAGATGCTGGGTGCTCTTTTGAAAGAAAAGAATATAGAAGTTATTCCGGATTTTTATCTGGAGAGTGTGGACAATAAAGAGAAAAAAATTAAATCATATGATGGAAAAGAAATTCCATTTGATGTGCTCACTATTGTTCCGGTTAACAAAGGTGATGAGATGGTAGAACGTAGCGGTTTGGGTGATGATCTGAATTTTATTCCTACGGATAAATATACGTTGCAATCTGAAAAACATGAGAATATTTTTGTTTTAGGTGATGCATCAAATATACCAACATCAAAAGCCGGTTCTGTTGTTCACTTTGCA
>DATFIZ010000075.1:0-47516 GCA_035269575.1 Bacteroidales bacterium
TTCTATGGTATATACTTCGTTAACAATTTCTGCCAGAATAGCCGATTGATATCCTGAACCTGTTCCAATTTCAAGTACCTTCATGTTTTGATTCAGTTCAAGGGTTTCGGTCATTAAGGCTACAATATAAGGTTGTGAGATGGTTTGTCCCGCTCCAATAGGCAATGGACGGTCTTCATAAGCCATGCGTTCATAGTTGGCCGGAACGAATAAATGACGAGGAACATTAAGCATCGCCTGAATAACTTTTTGGTCTTTAATTCCTCTGGCCACAACCTGATCACGTACCATTCGTTGTCTAACTTTTTCGTATCTGTCGGAAGATGTATTTCTTTCCGGAGTAGCAAAAACGAAAAGAAAAGCAAAAATAAAAATTACGGTATGCCATATTATTTTTCTCATCTGAAAATTGTTCTTAAGTTAATCAATTTAAGCATTTTTTTACAACAAAAACAAATATTATGCAAATTGTATCACATTATTCTGAACGTAAAATGTCCTGAATAATCTCATGCATTGTTTCTGTATTTTTCTCCATCTCGCATAATAACTTAAACTGTACTTTTGCACGCTGAAGATTATGCTCAGCATAGCAGGTTTTAAAATATTTGTCATTTTGTAAATAATCCGTAAAAAAGCGTAATCCGATTAGATACGTCATAAATAATGGCGAAAAATACAAATAATCAAGCTCTTGAACGAATAAGTATGGCTTTGTATACATGAGGTATCCTTTAGTAAATGCTTTAAAAAATGGCAGGTTAAAACCTGTTTTTTGCAAGTTCTCTTCATCTTCGAATGAACGATTGCAGACGGTACGGATAGCATCTCCAAAATCATAATGCATATAACCGGGCATTATGGTTCCCAGGTCAAGAATACATAAATAGTTATTCTTTTTATCAAATAGAATATTGTTAAATTTTGTGTCATTATGTGTTATTCTTTCAGGTATGTTTGAACTATACAAGTTCTGTTGGAAATCGAGCATGATGTTTTCGCGGCTTCGAATTAAATCAATAAGTTTTGAATTTGTATGAACTCTTTGTCGGTTGCCGGTTTGTAAAGCATCATAAAATTGTTGTAAGCGTAAGGCCAGATCATGAAAACCCGGAAGGGTTATATGTAAATTCTGAATGGGGAATTCATTAAGTTGACGCAAAAAATCGCCCCACGCCTTCCCTCCTTCCAGTGCCTGCTTTTCATTGATTACTAAATCATGGCTTATCCCCTCAATAAAATTGTAAGCACTCCAATATTGTCTGTTACGGTCGATAACATAAGGATTCCCCTCCGTAGATTTAAATAATTGCAGATTTGGAGTATTTTGTCGGTGTACTTGCAGGTAATCAGTTACTTGTGCGATATTTTCGAGCATTGATGGAATATCCTCAAAAACATTGGAATTATTTTTTTGTAAAATATAGTTTGGATAACCTTCTTCCTGTGTGGTTATCAAATATGTTTCGTTGATATGGCCTGACCCGTACTTACAGGCATCTTTAAAAGTTCCTTTCAACGGATACTGCTCGAAAACTGACTGGATAGATTTCATCATTAAAAAATCCCGGAAAGGTTAAAATCCGGGATATTAAAAATGTATTTTTATTTATCCCAAAGCTTTTGCGGATACTCGCCTGCTTTGGTTAATTCTTTTATCTTCTCAATTACTACCGGTTTATCTTCTTTGTATGTAACTCCAAACCACTGACTGTGCGCCGGAATTACTTTAACTGTTGCATTATTGGCTTCAATCTGGTGGCTAACGATGCTTGGAATATAATATTCGGCTTTAGGATTGTCATAATTATTCCGAATAAATTTTCTGAACTCCGATTCCAGTTCAGGGAACACATCGGGGGTAAAACCCCAGAAATTCATGGAAACATATTCATTTCCATGAAAAAATATTTTTCCATTATCACTATTGGCTACAATCTTATGGTCCTCCCAGCCAATTTTTGTTCTTTCGGTAATATCAATGAGTTCATTTTTTTCATTAACCTGGCATACTCCGCGCGAAACTGTTCCATTTTTCGATAATGTATTTTTTAACAAATAACCAGCCATACAATATTTCCCACTCAAATTATTCTGTTGACTCCGGATATAGTCGGCTACCAGGCGAAAGGCTCCTTTGCCATAAAAATCATCGGCATTAATGACCACAAAAGGTTCATGAATAATCTTTTGGGCCATTAAAACAGCATGACCTGTTCCCCAGGGTTTTACCCTGTCTTTTGGAATATCTATTCCTTCGGGTACATTATCCAATTCCTGAAATACATATTCTATTTTAATTTTTTTGCTATACTTTGTAAAGAGCAAATCATTCATCTCTTTTTCGATCTCTTTCCGGATAATAAAAACAACTTTATTAAAACCAGCTTCAATGGCATCGTATACAGAATAATCAATAATTGTTTCCCCCCCAGGTCCTACCTGGTCGAGTTGTTTTAGACCTCCATACCGGCTTCCCATGCCTGCGGCAAGTACTAGTAATGTTAAATTCATAGATTTATTGTATTTTTAATTTACTCCATACTTTTAAAAGAGCAAAGATAGCTAAAATAGCTATAGAAGTTAAAATTATGGCCTGAAGATGTTCTCCGTAAATCCAATACCCTGTAGCAAAAAGTGCTGAATAGATGGCAAATGCACCCAGAACCATACCTATTATTCCAGTAGGTACATCCCAGCTTTTTCCGTAGTTGCCGCTTAAGTCAATCCCTTTTTGTATTGCTCTGTTAATAATTACTTTCCACCCGGGACCGCCGGGATTAACCAGTTTATAAAATTTAAATAATGTTTCATCATCCGTTGGTTTCGTTAAAAGAGCAACCGATACCCATGCTATGGTGGTAATAAAAACACCGATTAACATTTGTATAGGCCCTGAAATAGGTTGAAAGCCGAAATGCGGATAAATAAATTGCAAAAACAGGGCGACTAAAAATGAAACGACCATCGCTGTAATCTCTGTTATGGCATTTATACGCCACCAAAACCACCGAAGAATAAAAATTAAACCCGTTCCGGCTCCTATTTGCAGGATAATATGAAAAGCCTGTAATGCATTACTTAATAAAAGGGTAAATAACCCGGCTAAAATCATTAAAAGCACGGTAAACAACCTGCCGGCTCTTACCAATTGTTTTTCCGAAGCTTGTTGATTCACAAATCGTTTGTAAAAATCATTCACAAGGTAAGAAGCGCCCCAGTTTAACTGAGTTGAAACGGTAGACATATAGGCTGCAATAAGTGAGGCTACTACCAGTCCTAAAAGTCCTTTAGGCAACATGGTAAGCATTGCAGGATAAGCTAAGTCATGTTTCACAAATTGGGGATCAACATTTGGGAATGTTTGTTGTAAACTTAATAAATCGGGAAAAATAATGACAGACCCCAGGGCTACAATTATCCATGGCCATGGACGCAGTGCATAATGAGCTACATTGAAAAACAACGTTGCTTTGATAGCTCCCTTTTCATTACGTGCCGACAGCATCCGCTGGGCAATATATCCGCCCCCGCCGGGTTCTGCTCCGGGATACCATACGCTCCACCACTGAACAGCAAGGGGTAATACCAGTAATGTTATTAAAGCTTCAGTATCTGAAAATTTAGGTAAAAACCGAAGTTTGGGAACTACTTCAGGGTGATTCACCAGCCCTTCCATTCCTCCTACTTCAGGCATTTTTAACACAATGATAGCAGCACCTACAGCTCCTGCCATAGACATGATAAACTGGAAAAAATCAGTTAATAAAATACCTCGTAATCCACCTAAAGCACTATATATTACGGTAATAATTGAAGCAATAAGAATTGTTTTTACAGGGGTCCACTGAAGCATTACAGCACTAATCTTAATTAATGCCAGCGAAACAGTAGCTATAATGAATATGTTAAACAGAGCTCCCAGGTAAATAGCCCTGAAACCTCGTAAAAAAGCAGCAATTTTACCACTATAGCGAATTTCATAAAATTCAAGGTCAGTCATTACACCCGAGCGGCGCCATAACTTGGCATAAATAAAAACAGTAAGTAAGCCGGTAAGTAAAAATGCCCACCAGGCCCAATTGCCGTATACTCCTTCCTGACGAATAATATCGGTAACAAGATTGGGAGTATCACACGAAAAGGTAGTGGCTACCATGGAAACACCAAGCAACCACCATGGCATATTGCGATTAGACAGAAAAAATTCCGAAGCACTTTTACCTGCTTTTCTGGAAGAATAAATCCCAATAATCAAAGAAAGAACAAAAAAGGAAAACACAATTATCCAGTCAAAACGTGCTAAAACCATAGTTTTTATAATTTCATAAACAATTATGCTAAGAAAACATTTTATTTACATTTTTTGGTAAATATTTATTGCTGATTTATTAACATTTTATCTTTTTTAAACCGGTTGATCTCATTTTAATTGATAGTTTTCAAAAATGATTTTTTTTTTATACATTGTGTGCTCGAAACAGAGTGCATTTCTGATTAAAGAAAATTTTTTGACCTAAACCATAAAGATATAATCACATGAAAATGAAGATGAATCTTAAAACAAAGATGCTGGTATATATCCTTACCGCATCGTCTATAATTTACGCATTAGCGTTGGGTTATGTGAGTTTGAAATTAAATACTATAGCATTAGATAATGCGAAAGAATTAACCGACACTTATGCCCGGGAGTATGCTAATGATGTTAAAGCTGATTTAAGTGTAGATATGAATATTGCACGGGCATTAGCGCAGGTATCAAAGGGATATAAAAATATCGATCCCGAGGATAGAAAAGAAATACATAAAGAGATGTTACTGCATCTGATTGAAGAAAACCCCAATTTTTTATCGACATGGTATAACTGGGAATTAAGTGCACTTTGGTCGGATTGGGATAAACCTCATGGCAGGATGAGATTGACTTATTATAGACTGGGAGAACAAATTCTTTATCAGGAAGAAATTTTAGATACAATACCAGGATTTACCCGTGGAGCTTATTATGACATTATGGATAAAAAGGTAGAATATGTTATGGATCCATACTATTATGCCTATCAGCAGGGAAATGAAGAAATTCTTGAAACCAGTGTTGCTGTTCCAATTTTAGATGGAAATAAAGCCGTTGGTATGGCTGGATTTGATTTACCTTTACAGCGATTTCAGGATATCATTGTAAACATCCACCCGATTGATCAAAGCTATGCTTTTTTAATCGCCTACAATGGACAATATGTAGCCCATGATAATGAAGAATTAGTGGGCCAGTTTATGGAAGAAGATTTGGGAGAAAAAATTGAAACCGCTGAATTAATTGCTAATATCCAGGATGGTGAAGATTTTTTCCAAACAATAACGGGTGATGATGGACAAGAGTACTGGATTTCATTCGCTCCTGTTTATATTGGGGAAAGCCCGACACCCTGGTCGTTTGCATTTGCAGTACCGGTAAATGTAATTATGGAAGAATCAAAAGCTACACTTCGTAAATCCATTTTGGTTGGATTGATTGGCTTATTATTAATTGCCATAATTATTTGGATCATAGCCTATAGCATTTCACGGCCTGTAGTAAAAACAACAAATGTTTTAAGTGATTTAGCGAAAGGAGATATCAGCGAATCGAAAAAAGTTAAAATTAAAACGCAAGACGAAATCGGACAAATGAATCAATCGGTAAATACACTTATCGACGGATTAAATAAAACGGCTGTCTTTGCACAGGAAATTGGCAAAGGTAATTTAGATAAAGAGTTTGAATTGTTGAGCGATAAAGATGTATTGGGCAATTCATTATTAGAAATGCGTAAAAGTCTGAAAATAGCCCGGGAACAGGAAGAAAAACGCAAAATCGAAGATCAGAAACAAAACTGGGCAACACAAGGGTTGGCCAAATTTGGTGAAATTTTACGCCAAAATACCGATGATATGCACGAATTTGCGTATCACATTATTAGCAATCTTGTTAAATATATTGATGCGAACCAGGGTGGTTTATTTATTATTAATGATGATGATGATAAAGATAAATTTATCGAACTGTTAGCTTGTTATGCATACGAACGGCGAAAATACATGGAAAAACGTATTGATTTTGGCGTAGGATTAATCGGGCGATGTGTTCAGGAACAAAAAACCATTTACATGACTGATTTACCGGATGAGTATATTACCATTACATCCGGTCTGGGAGAATCTGTTCCAAATTCTTTACTCATTGTTCCTTTAAAAGTTAATGATGAAATATATGGGGTAGTTGAACTGGCAGGGTTTAATGCATTTGAAGACCATGTCATTCAATTTGTTGAAGAAGTTGGAGAAAGCATTGCTTCTACTATATCAACCACAAAAATTAACATTAGAACGAATCAACTGCTTGAACAATCACAGCAACAAAGTGAAGAGATGGCAGCCCAGGAAGAAGAAATGCGGCAAAATATGGAAGAGCTACAGGCAACACAAGAGGAAGCTGCAAGAAGAAGTGGAGAAATGCAAGGATTACTGGATGCACTAAACCGTGCAAACCTTGTGATAGAATATGATTTGGAAGGCCGTATAATTACGGTAAATGACAACTATTTACAACTGGTTGGTACAACAAGAGATCAACTGATTGGTACCCATCATACCGATAACATGAAGCTTACCAAAACCCAACTGAAAGAAAATGAACAGTTCTGGAACGACTTGCAAAACGGAATTACGAAGAGAGAGACTGAGAGTGTAGAGTTTGAGGGTAAAAAATATGTTTTTGTAGCTACGTATACCCCCATTTTAGATGAAAATGGAAACCCGGTTAAAGTGCTTAAAATTGCTACTGATATTACAGAATATTCAAAGTAATACAAATTTTAACAGAAAAACCCGCTGGAAATTTTCAGCGGGTTTTTCTGTTTTTGTCTAATATGAATGGGATATCTTACCTGAAAGCAACACCTAATCCAGCTGTGGCAATTGAGTAGTCGGCGTAGGTGTAATCAAAATGTAACGTAACTACCGCTAACTTCAGCCTAAAACCGGCATTTAACCGTGGCTTGGTTACGCTGCCGTCTTTACTCTTAATGGAAAAATTTATTGGATTTTCTATGGCAGTAACCTCTAATCCTTCATCAGGTAAAGGATAATTTCCTACGAGTTTCAAATCGGTTGTACTTGAACTGATACCAACGCCACCATAAATACAAATTATGGGTAAATTGGCCGAAACCAAAAGGTTGGCCGTAAAATTGCTTACATCTAAAAGCATCTGTTGGCCTGAATAAGTACTTTCGTCATAAGGGTTAACCGTAATTTCATTAAAACTTTCGTAATACGAAGGCATAAAATTAAGATCTGTTGTTGATGTTAGCTTGGTATATCCTCCCATAAGCGACATTTCAAGTACCGGTAACCTTTTGAGTGCAGGAATCCATTGCTTAATACTATGTTTAAGTCCTACTCCCCATAGTCCGACTTTCCCGTCAGTTCCCCAGTCTATTTCAGGGGAGTATCTAATCATGATATCGGTTTCTTTTACCGTACCTACACCAAGCTGAACCATTGGAATAGGAGTATAACCAAATCCTGTACCTTTAGGTAAATTGAATTGAGCCACAGGAATATCGACTCCAGAAACATCTTGATAATAAGTTAATTGTTGTCCCGGTTCATTTTTTCCTGCAGCAGTTTGTGAGGTTCCTTCTCCGATATCTACAGTTAATCCATTATCAGGATCGCCAAGACCTAAGTTTGCAGGGTCATAGGTTTTATCCGATGTTGGAATAATTGCCGCATTTAAAGTAAATGTGACATCAAAACCACCCAGCTTGTGTGATTTGGCAGTATTATACCATCCTGCACTTAATCCGGCTCCCATTCCGTTGGCATATGGAGTCATATAAGCTTCTAAAATTTTTGCTGCGTCTTTTTCTCCTGCAGCAAAAACTTGTCCCACCTGGCTAAACTGGGCATTTGCATTGGTTGTTATGAAAAACATCAAAAATAATGTCATCATTTTTGTTAGAATGCTTTGTTTTTTCATAGTATTAGGTTTTTGGTTTGTTTCGTAATAATAACGATTAAAAAAGTTTATTTTTGTAGATAAAATACAAATGTTTTACGTTAAATATGTAAAAATGTTTAGTATTGATTTTATTTTCAACAATTGATCCAAAAAAAGAAGGATTTTTTTATGGCCATAAACCAACCCTTAGCAGACCGGATGCGTCCGAAAAAACTGGAAGAATATATTGGGCAGGAACACCTGGTAGGCGAAAATGCAATTTTACGAAAAGCGATTGAGTCGGGTAATATTCCATCCTTTATTTTATGGGGACCTCCAGGGGTTGGAAAAACTACCCTGGCTAAGATCATTGCCAATCAGCAGCAGCGTCCTTTTTTTACCTTAAGCGCTGTCCATTCGGGGGTGAAAGATGTTCGTGAGACCATTGAAAAAGCCAAAAAACAACAATTTTTTGATGCCCCCAATCCCATTTTATTTATTGATGAAATTCACCGGTTTAATAAATCACAACAGGACTCATTATTATCAGCTGTCGAGCAGGGAACGATAATTTTAATCGGTGCTACTACCGAAAATCCCTCCTTTGAGGTAATCTCTCCTCTCCTGTCCCGTTGTCAGGTATATGTGCTAAAATCGCTTGAAGAAAAGGATTTAACAACCCTTATTGAGCGTGCGATAAAAGAGGATATGCATTTAAAGCAGCTTTCTGTTGAAATTGCTGAATATGATTCACTGATCCGTTTTTCGGGTGGGGATGCCCGTAAGTTGTTTAATACACTGGAGTTGGTTATCAATACGGAAAAGGCAAAGCAGAATGACGAGAAGATCATCATTGATAACAAAAAAGTAGTGGAAATTTTACAGGAAAATATTGCTACCTATGATAAAAACGGGGAACAACATTATGACATCATCTCTGCTTTTATAAAATCTGTACGTGGCAGCGACCCCAATGCTGCTGTTTACTGGCTGGCACGAATGATTGAGGGTGGTGAAGATCCTAAATTTATTGCCCGTCGATTGTTAATTTTGGCTGCTGAAGATATCGGGCTGGCTAACCCTAATGCCTTGTTGTTAGCCAATAATGGATTTGATGCAGTAAATAAAATTGGATGGCCCGAATCACGCATCATTCTCTCCGAAGTGACAATTTATCTTGCTACATCACCCAAAAGCAATTCGGCCTATCAGGCCATTAACGATGCACAGCAATGGGTGAAAGGAAAAGGCAATTTACCGGTACCTTTGCATATCAGAAACGCTCCCACTAAACTGATGAAAAATCTAGGTTATGGAAAAAATTATAAATATGCACACAGCTATGCAGGGAATTTTGTTCAGGATGATTTTTTGCCCGAACAATTGAAAAAAACGCTTATTTATAAACCTCAACAAAATCCTAAGGAAACAGAACTGTTAAATCGATTGCAAAATCTCTGGAAAGGAAAATATAATTATTAATTTTACGTGTTCAATTAACCTATAAATCTTACGTTATGCTTAATACAATTCCCAATATAAAATTTACAGACTCGAATCAGTTTTTTTTGCTTTCCGGACCCTGTGTAGTTGAAAGTGAAGCAATGGTTTTCACTATTGCCGAAAAAATCATAAAAATCACCAGCAAGCTGGAGATTCCTTATATTTTTAAAGCCTCGTACCGGAAAGCTAATCGTTCGCGATTAGACTCATTTACAGGCATTGGCGATGAAAAAGCTTTAAAAATCCTTGGAAAAGTACGGGATCAGTTGAACGTTCCTGTAGTCACAGATATCCATACCGCCGAAGAAGCTGAAATGGCCGCTCCATATGTTGATATTTTACAAATACCTGCTTTTCTTTGCCGGCAAACCGATATCCTGGTTGCAGCAGCAAAAACCAATAAAATTGTTAACATTAAGAAGGGCCAATTTTTATCTCCTGCATCAATGAAGTTTGCTGTGGATAAAATCGTTGAGTCGGGAAATGAAAAGGTCATGTTAACGGAACGGGGTACCATGTTTGGTTACCATGATTTAATTATTGATTATCGTGGAATACCGGAAATGCAACAATTTGGATATCCCGTAATTTTGGATATTACCCATAGTTTACAACAACCCAACCAATCGTCGGGAGTCACCGGCGGGAAACCAGAATTAATTGAAACGGTTGCAAAAGCCGGAATTGCTGTTGGTGTTGACGGGATATTTATTGAAACTCATCCGGAACCGGAGAATGCAAAATCTGATGGAGCAAATATGTTGCACCTTAATTATCTTGAGGATTTGTTAACCAAATTAACAGCTATACGAAAAGCGATACTTTAAATTATTTACGATAAAAACCGGTTGATTTTATTCAAAAAAAGATCAATCGATATGGGTTTAGCAATATAATCATCACAACCGGCATCAAAACATTTGTAGTTGTCTTGTGGTAATGCATAAGCTGTTTGAGCTATAACAGGTATTTCAGAATTAAATTTTTTAATCAGCTTCGTTGTTTCATATCCATCCATTACCGGCATTTGGATATCCATTAAAACCAAATCGATATCTTTTTCCTGTTTTAATTTTTCCAGAGCATCTTTTCCATTTTTAGCCCAAATTAATTTTACATGAGTAGTACTTAATGTTTCCTGGATTATTTCAAAATTTATTTTTTTATCTTCTGCAACCAGTATTTTCCTATTTTCCCAGTTAAAAACAGCAGGTTGAGTAAAGGCAGATGCTGGTTTTTCATTTTTATGAGGTAATTTAACATAAAAAGTAGCACCTTTCCTTGAGGTAGATTCAAACCATATCTTCCCATTTAACAATTCAGTAAGCTTTTTGGCAATGGACAGACCAATTCCTGACCCATCATATTTTTTGGTTGCCCCTTCATCAACCTGCCTAAATCGTTCAAATATAACATCCTGGTATTTATCATCTAATCCAATGCCTGTGTCTTTTACAAAAAATTGTATTTCACTTTCGGAGGGATGTGTAAAACCAAACTCAACTCTTCCTTTATCGGTAAATTTAATGGCATTATCGAGCAGAACGGAAAGGATTTGTTTTAATCTTACCGGATCGGAATACAGGATTAAATCATTCTCAATATCTTCATTCGAATAAATCAAACGAATATTTTCCTTTTTAAGTTTAATCAATTGAGCAATATATTGATCGTGCAGAAACTCCATAACAGGATGTGGATTAAACTTTTTACGTTCAATCTTAATTTCACCGGATTCAATTTTTGCAAAATCAATGATATCATCAATCAGGTTTGTAAGGGTATCCGAACCAGTTTCAATTTTTTTGATATATTCATACCGTTTATTTTTGGGCAGATTATCGAAAGCCAGCATTTGAGAAAATCCTCTAATCGCATTCATCGGTGTACGAATTTCATGGGACATGTTGGCTAAGAAATTAGACTTTAGGCGATCAGCTTCTTCTGCACTTTCTTTAGCAACTCGCAAGCTCTCCATGGTTTGCTTATGCCCCTTGATTTCTTCCTGTAGTTTTTTATTTGTTTCTTGAAGTTTTGCTGTCCTGACCTGAACTCTTTCTTCAAGTTCTTTTTTTATTTTATTTAATTCCAGTTCGGTTTTTTTATGACGTTTAATTTCCTTTTCGAGGCGTGAAGCAGATTTTCGTTGTGAACGAATATAAAATAATAAGATAATAACAATAACTAAGACTAAAATTGAAGTGTAAAAGAGCATTTTATTTTGTACATTCTTCTTAGCTAATTCGGCCTCTTTTAATTCCTGGTCGAGTTTTAAAAATTTAATTTCTTTTGCTTGATGCTCATTCTGAAATTGAGTTTCCATTTGTTCAATTTCTTGTATTTTTTTCTCATTCAAAATAGATTTATCAATATCAATATATTGTTTATAGTATTTTAAAGCCTCTAAATAGGCTCCTTTTTCTTCATAGATATTTGATAATGCTTCATAATTATAGGCTGTATAATCACGTAATGAGTGTTTTTGAGCAAGGTTTAAACTTTTATTAAAATAATCAATTGATTTGGATATATTATTCAGGTTTTTATAAATAGATCCTAAATTATAAAATATATATACTAAAGCCGGTTTATAGTCTAATTCTTCAAATACAATGAGTGCCTTTTGGTAATAGGTAAGTGCTTTGGTATAGTTCTGATTCTCTTCGTAAATCAGCCCGATATTACTGTAAGAGGTCCCTATTCCGTTTTTATCTTTCAAAACTTCGTAAATAGATAAAGACTGATGATAGTAATCGAGCGATTGGGAATAATTACCCCAGTTATAATGAAGAACTCCAATATTTTGTAATATAGCTGCAACTTTGGAGCGGTTATCTTTTTCTTTATATATTTCAATGGCTTTCTCATAATAGAACAAGGCGAGCGAATATTTTTCAATATCGTTATACAATGTACCAATAACCTGGTAGTTGTATGCAACTTTTTCTTTGTTTCCCAGTTCTAAAAATAGCTCGGTCGATTTCTGATAACTTTCTAAGGCTTCATCATAATGATTGAGGTATTGATTGGTTAAACCAAGATTATAATGAATATCAGCCAGTATTTCGCTATCATTTTGCTTTTGGTATACTTTTAATGCTTCAGAAAAATGTTTTAATGCAATGCTGAAATTATCGTTGTTATAATAATAGTTACCTAAATAAAAATTAGCTAAACCTATAGATTTCTTATCATTGTCATCTTCTGCCTCCATCAGCAGATTTTTTGCCAGGGGAAAAATTTTTTCCGGATCTAGGGAGTCTTTGTTTTCAATAATTTTTTTATAAATACCAACACGCTCATCATACTCTTCAGCATTGTTAAGTTTTGTGGTTAATTTATTAAAATCTGCTTGATTTTCCTGAGCGGATAATAACGATGAAAGCAGTTGTAATGTGATTAAAATTATACAGAAGCTTTTCATGTTATGGTATCATTATTTAGGTATAAGAAATACATCATTATTCTTCTTCAAAAAAATTTTTTAAGGCTCCAAAATAATATTCATCCCAACCTTCGGTTATATTATCAAATATATCATCCGGTATATTCGTATGATTAAGTTCTATTTGAACTCCTTTTTTATGCTCAAAGATTTTTATAGTAACGATTGATTTATTTTCTTGTTCTCCAAAATACCATTCTTGCATTATCTTTTTATTTTTTTCAATCTCAAGATTCTTTCCGGAAATATCCCCTTCCCATAATAAAAACTCCGTTCCTTCTTTGTCATCCATTTTAGCCTTATATCCCGACCATAACTCTATTGTAAATGGATTGGTGAGGGCAATAAAAACTTCCTCGGGAGTTGCCGGAATTTTGTAATATTTTTTAAAATTTTGCATAATGTTATTACTATCACTGGTGTTTATAATTTTTTAATTTCAATATCATAAAGATGTTTTGAGATACATTGTGTGTTTCTAAAATAAAATGTTTCGCCCCAGGGATGTTGAACTTTTAAAAACACTTTAATTCTGTTATCTCCAACTATAATTGTTCGTGTTATTTGCATTCCATATTTTTCTATTTCTTCAACTGTTTTACCCTCAGGATATTCCTTCTTTAATTTGGATAACTCATCGGCAACATTCTGACTGTATTTCTGTTGGTTTATTTCCGCAGCAATTGCTTTAGCTTTACGATCTTCTAAATCTTGTTTTATTCTTTTTTGTTTTTCAATTTCTGCCTGAGCTTTTGCCGCTTCTTCTTCTTTTCGGCGCTCTTCAGCCATCTGTTTTAACGAATCGGCAATTTGTTGCTGACGTATTTTTTCTGCTTCTTTTCTTGCTTCTTCCTCTTTTGTTCTACTTTCGGCTTCAGCTTTCTCCTGTGCCAACAGCTCTGCTTTACGTTCAGCTTCCAGCCGGGCTTTTTCTTCCTGTACTTTCCTGATAGAATCGGCTTCCGCTTTTTGTCTTGCCCGTTCAGCGGCTTTACGTCGTGCCTCTTCTTCCGCTTCTCGTTGAGCTTTTTCTTTGGCTGCCTGTTTTAACGAATCGGCAATTTGTTGCTGGCGTATTTTTTCCGCTTCTCTTTTGGCCTCCTCCTCTTTTCTTTTTTGCTCAGCCCTCTCCTTTTCGAGTTGTATTTGCCGGGCTTTTTCTTCTGCTGCTTTTCGTTTTGCCTCTTCTTCTGCTTTTCGTTTTGCTTCTGCTGCAGCTTTCTGTTCTTGAATAATTCTTTGCCTCTCAGCCTCTTCGGCCGCTTTCTTTTCTTCCTGAATATCTTCTAAATGCTCCTTATGAGCTTCTTGCAATTCTTTTTCTGCCTTATCAATTTTTGTTCGAACCTCACGGGAATAATCTACATCATAATCAAAATCGCCAATATTTTCATAAAACTTAATTATTCCAACAGGTTGAGTAAAAACTACTGTATTAACCTCATCGTACTGTTGAAATAAATCTACAGCAAAACGAATGGGTGCATAGCGTTTATCCAGATATTCATCCGGCATTTCTGTATTAATATTTATTTTTTTGGTAACGTATCCTTCTTTGGAAAATTCTAATATATAATCCTTGTTTAAATCTAAATCAACATTAATTTTTCCTGACCGATCCGAAGTATAATTTTCGATTAATTGGCCATTTTCATATAATTTTATACTCCCATCTTTAGGAGAACCGTTTATGACTCCTAAAATACCTTCAATCTCAATATAATTCTGGGAATAGGTTTGAAAAGATACTAATGACAGTATAAATAAAGAAATTATAGATATATAAAAAAACTTATTATTATTCATTTTTGAAATATAATTTAATCTTACTTGATTTATTTAACTTTTATAGGCAGGTAATTTTATGGTAAATTTACTACCTTCTCCTTCTTTGCTCGATACCGAAATTTCTCCTCCATTTTTATGGATAAACTCCTGGGTAATTATCAATCCTAATCCGGTACCGGATTCGTTATCCGTTCCCTCGGTGGATATATGCGAATCAATTCTAAAGATTTTCTTAAGATTTTCTTCTGGAATTCCTACTCCGGTATCATAAATCGTAATATAAACAAAATCATTATCAGTCGATGACTCTACACCTACTTCGCCTCCTTTAGGGGTATATTTTATGGCATTAGAAATAAGATTACGGATTACGGTTTTAATCATATTTTTATCAATAAATGCATTTGTTCCGATATCTACCGTAGAAATAAGTTTAATATTTTTACTCTCGGCTTTACCTTTTAAAAGATTAATATTTTCATTTACTAACTCAAAAATATCCGTTTTTTCTATTTGAATATCTATTCGGCCGGTTTGTGATTTTGCCCATTGCAATAAGTTTTCCAATAAGTTGTAGGCATTTTTAGAAAACGTATAAATGTTTTCAATAAAATTTTTTATTTTTTCTTTATCGTAAGAATCATATCGTTGCATTAATAGTTCTGAGAGTCCAATAACCGTATTAAAAGGATTCTTAAGATCGTGTGCAATAATGGTAAAAAATTTATCTTTTGTGGCATTTAAATCTTCCAGGTCATTCTTATTTTTTTCCAGGGTATTTTTTTGTTTTTCAATTTGAATGCTTTTTTGGGTTAGATTTTCTTCCAGGATGTTACTGTTTCTTAATCGTTTAATTAAAGCTTTTAACACCCCTTTGGCAACTTTTACATCACTATCAATAATTCTATTAAATACACTTTGATCAAGCCGTAAAAGTTCTGAATTTTCAGTTGCTGTTACTGTTGCAGATCGTGCAGAAGAGTCAATTAATGAATATTCTCCAAAAAATTCGTTTGCTCCGAGAGTTGTAAAGATATGATCCCCGTCATGCACTTTAACATTACCACTCTCAATAATATACATTGCTTTTAGCTGGTCGTTTTTCTGAAAAACGGGATTTCCTTTTTCTATGGTTACAGAAACTAATGATGATGCGATATCTTCAAGAACTTTTCTTTTAACTTCAGAAAATATGGTTACTTTTTTTAGAATTTCAACACGTTTATTATTAATAATACCGGATTCAGTTTTTTTAAATTTTAAACTCATTTTTCATACCTTGATTTATTGTTTCTACGGCATTCATTAAACATTGTTGCAAAAGAAACCACTCTAATTATCCTAATTTTAGACTAACAAATATAAGAATTTAAAAATTATAGAAGAAGCGTTTTCCTTAGCATCAAAAAAATAATTTGCTGCATTAGAATATGCCTGAATAGATTGAAAAGAAAAAGTATTTTCTGGTATAAAATTATCGTTTGCTTAACCAATAATAATTATTTTTCTTGGGCTCATAATAATTAAATAAATCATATGTGGGCCAGTTATAAACTGAAGCAAGCCCTTTTATCATTGTTTTATTGATTTGAACAGGAAAACGGGCACCATATTTTGGGGTCGTATTAATAACCAATATCCAGCTTAATCCATTTTTGTCTCTTTTTACCAATGCAGAGGTACCCGAAAGTGTCCCTGTACGCCACCATAAACCATTTTTATCAGTACCTGTCCATCCAAAAGGGCGTTTTCCTTTTCGTGGATTTGTCATTTTAAAAATGGTTGAATCTTGTAATATATCTTTTTGAAGCGTAAATCCGTCAATAGCAACTAATAGTTTCATGAGTTCTGAAGGTGATGCAATCCAACCGCCTGCTGCACCTAAATTTTCCATATTATTTCCACCATAAAATTTGGGTACTTTTTCTCCGGTACCAAAACTTGATAATACCTTTCGTTCACTATGCAAACCATAATATTTTACCTCATTTTCATATTTTTGATTCGGCAAAGAGTTTCCTAAATGCATATCGTAAATACCCAAAGGATTTAAGATTTGAGAAGCAACAAAATCCTCATACTCTGTTCCGGTAACTTCCTCAATAACTGAACCTAATACCGCATATCCAAAATTTGAATACACTGCTTTTTTTCCGGGAATATAATCAAGTTTCCGATGATGAAGCACATATTGGATAATCATATCGATAGAAATAGGCAATTCCACATTCATTTCCTGTGCAATACGCAAATTCAAAAATAATGGATCCCCGGCTTTATTGGTAAATCCTGAAGTATGACTTAAAAGATGTTCTATGGTAATTTGCTTAAATCTATCATCTTTAATCTGTAAAAATTCAGGACGGTTTAATATTCCCTGTTCCCCAAAAACAGTATCGCTTAGACTTAATTTACCTTCTTCGACCAGTTTCATTACGGCAACTGCAGTAATTAATTTGGAAACACTGGCAATTCTGAATAAATGTCTGGGTTCTACTTTTATGTCATTTTCTTTGTCGGCATAACCAAATCCTTTGGCATAAATCAATCTTTCATCTTTTACCACGGCCACCGAAGCACCAATAATATTCCATTTCTGCATAAAATCTTCAATTTGCTGATCAAATTCCTGCATCGATTCGTAAGTGGATAATTCATTTTTTAACCGAAAAGAAACGGGTAATTTTTCTTCTGAGGGAAAAATTTTTTCATGGGGTGCTTTATCGGAAAAACTAATGGCAATTTCTCCCAAATAAACTATTATAAATACAAATAGATATTTTAATACTTTTATTGTTTTCATAAAATGTTTGTCATGTAATAAAAAAAATCACTATTTAATAATCAATAAACTTATAATCAATGATTTATTGATTGTTTAATTGAAAAACGGGAGCAAAACTATATAAATAATTTTAATTGTAATCTTATGATGAGGCAAGTTTTGACAAATAGTAATATTTTGATGATGAGTTTATTAACAATTTTTTGGGAAAATAGTGGGAAAGCATAAAAAAACCACTGCTTAGCGTAAAGCAGTGGTTGTTGATAACTTTTTGGTGTATTTGACTAAAATAACCTGTTTTTCAATAGGTCTTAGAAAAAGATACCTACGGTTGCAATAAACTGGCTATTTCTGGAATCAAAATCACGGTTTTGGCCGGCAATTTTAACTCCATCACCTAATTTACTGAGGTTCCCCTCGTATTTAACATCAATGGTAACTTTCTTTAAAATATCTAATCCAACACCAACCTGATATCCCCAGGTTGCACCATTGAACTCTTCTTTAACTTCTAATGTTTCAACCATACTGAGTGCAGGATCTGAATCTAACATGATAGTACCCACCGGACCTGCTTGAAGTCGCACTGGCCCAAATTTATATCCTAACATAATGGGAATATCAATTTGGCGAAACTTTTGGTCTTTAATAACAGATTCTGTTTGATTATCAGCAAACAGGGTGGTTACTTCCACCTCTCCGCTGGTTGAAGTAAAAAGCAATTCAGGTTGTACATAAAAATTCACAATAGTTATTCGGGAAAATATACCCCCCTGAAAACCTACATTTGCATTCTGGCCTTTTACTTTCAGTTCCTGAATATTTGCATCGTTTATATCAGTATAAACTTCATCAGCTTTTATACTGGTTGAAGTAAGACCTGCTTTTATCCCAAATTTTATTTGAGCCTGGGATTGAGATACCATAAAAAAAGGTAAGGCTAAAAAAGCTATTAATACTAATTTTTTCATAATAATCTGTTTTAGGTTTTAATACTTTTATTTTATATTCAAATATTATTCCAAAAAATAAACTCCAGGTTTAATAATTGTAAAATTAGTAAAATAAAAAATGGAATACCAGATAGACTCCAATATTCCATTTCAACTATATGCGTTTAATATTTTTAATGAGCGTGTCCGTGTTCTTTTTCTTCGCCAGTGGCATCACGTACCTCAATAACTTTTCCTGTAAAACTTAAATCATCGTCAGCTAAAGGATGATTAAAATCCATTTTTACAGCGTCATCCTTTACTTCCATTACCACACCATTAAATTTTTGTCCTTCATTATTTTGCATTGGAATAACATTTCCTTCCTGCAATAATCCTTCATCAATTTTTCCTTCTACTTCAAAAATATTTTTTGGAAGGTCTAAAACTGCTTCTTCTGTAGCTTTACCATAAGCATCATCACAAGCAATTTCGAATTTAAATTCATCGCCAGCTTTAAGTCCTTTTAAATTTTCTTCGAATTTAGGAAGCATTTGTCCTGCTCCGTATAAGAATACTAATGGTTTATCTTCTTTAACTGTCTCAACTTCTTTGCCATCAACTTTTAACTGATATGTTAATGAAACTACTTTTTCGTTTGAAATAACCATAAATATGTTTTTTGAATTAATAAAAATTTATTTGGGTGCAAAGAAAAAGTTTAATTGTCAGAATACCAAAAAAATATTGATTTATTGAATTTTAATTACTTCGTAAAGCATTAAAACAACAAATTTGTGTCCACACAATTTATTTTATTAAAAATCAGCAGGTCTGTAAGCCGGGTTCTGTCTCCGTCCCGATAGCTACCGGGACGATTTTCATCATTTATCTGAGCGGCCTACCCCCCGACATTGGACGAGCAGCCCTTAATTGCCGGTATACATGGCCTTGCAACCCAAAAGACAGGCAGCACCGGAAATTGCTTCCCGGCCTGGTGAGCTCTTACCTCACCTTCTCACCTTTACCCTGACGGCAAGCGTCAGGGCTGTTATTTTCTTCCCTGAACTTATGCCCTCACGGACATCTCTCCTTTCGAGAGTTTGGTGCTCTGTGTTGCCCGGACTTTCCTCCCTGCTTCAAAGATTGAAACAGAGCGATGAAACGACCTGCTGATTTGCAAAGTTAATGAAATTTACCATGGAATACCATCCCATTTATTCTACTTTATCATGACTAAAGTAGCCCCATATCCATATTCTTTAAAAGAGGCATCCTGGTAACGCAATTTTGGATATTTTCGGTTTAACGTTTTTAGAATCTCATGTTTTAATCGTCCGTTACCTACCCCATGAATAAAAACGATTCTTCTGGTTCCGGCAAGTATTGCTCCTTCAAGTGCTGTGGTAAACCGGCTCATCTGAATATCTAAAATCTCGGCATTGGAAAGGCTGGAGTATTCATCGGTCAGTTCCTGAATATGTAAATCAATCTCTTCAATTTCTTCATCCCTGCCTTTTTTACTACTTTGATAAACTTTTTTAGGCTCTTTTCGTTCTTTTTCTTTCTTTGCCTTTTCTATATCATCATCGGAAATATGATCCGCAATGTTTATCTCCTCTTTGGTGATTTCATAAATAAACGCTTTCTCGTGAAAAAAGTCATTTTCAGTAAAACTTTTTTCTTTATAGAATCGTGATGGTTTAAAATTCAACGTTCTGTTTACAGGGTTAAGTAAATAATAGTTGCCTTTTCGAAAAAATATAATTTGAAAGTTGATTTCTTCGAAATTATTTAGTTCATCGCGCTTAATATCAGCTAATTGTAGCTTAGTATTATCTTCAAGATTTCCATAAGCCATCAAGCTCTGAAATTCACCTTCGCTCCGGGAAATTGAATATAAAATCCTGAAATTGCTATCGTTAATTAAAAATATTTTTAAATCGGAATTCAAAATATCATCCTTATTTTCCGGAACTACGGCAAAAAAGATGCTTGCGTTGCGGTCGGTATTTAATCCATCCTCGTCAATATCTTCTGTTTCAATAGTTTCTTCAATTGTATGGGGAGATTGAGATGCTTCATTTCCTTCTCTATCTTGCTTATCGTCAAAAATATACCGGTCTTCAATTTTTAATAATTCGCTCATTAATACCGGTATTTCAAAACCATCATTATTATGGACAATCGCAATGTTTTTATCCTGAAAACGTACGACTACTCCCTCTCCTACATCATTTAAAAATTTTACCTTATCTCCTTTTTTAAAATTCATATTTAAATCTTTTTTAATCTAATTTCTTTATCATTTATATTGCCGGATACTGAAAGCGCATACAAGTTTTATCCGCTTTAATTTATTATGCAGAATCACTGGCCAAAGCCATTCACAATCTCTCAGGTGAATCTTCATACACATTTTTGGTGTCCTTTTATAATTTCATAATCTAAGCATGAAGATTTCGTTACAAAATTAGTTATTTTTGCGCCGGGAAAAAGGAATAAGATGAATATAAAAGCAGAAAATATAAAAATAAATCAATATACTTATGAACTGCCGGAGCAAAGAATAGCAAAGTATCCGTTGGAACAAAGGGATTTGTCTAAATTATTGGTTTATAATAAAGGAAACATTGAGCACAATACTTTTTTGAATATTGAACAGTATATCGAAACAGATGATACCCTGGTTTTTAATAACACCAAAGTAATTCAGGCACGGTTAAAATTTTATAAAGAAACGGGTGCCAGGATTGAAGTTTTTTGTTTAGAACCCGTAAATCCTTCGGATTATGTGCTGGCTTTTCAACAAAACCAGAAGGTAACCTGGAAATGCATTGTAGGGAATGCAAAAAAGTGGAAAAATAATGTTTTAACGCAAAAATTTGTTATCCACAATACGGAGATTGAGTTAAATGCCCGAAAAGTATCTCACGAAGGCAATACCCGTACGATTGAATTTACGTGGAATAATCCATCCATCTGTTTCAGTGAAATTATCGATCATATTGGAAAAACACCTATTCCCCCTTATCTAAACCGCGAATCGGAAACGATTGACAAAACCCGGTATCAAACGGTTTACTCAAAATTAAAGGGCTCCGTAGCTGCTCCAACGGCAGGACTGCATTTTACTAACCGGATAATAGACCGGTTAGAGAAAAAAAATATTCGTATTGAAGAGGTTACGCTTCATGTTGGCGCAGGGACTTTTACTCCTGTAAAAGAAGAAACAGTAGGCCAGCATGAAATGCACACCGAACATTTTATGATAGATAAAACAACGTTAATCAATTTATTAAATGCCCGTCAAATAACAGTCGTTGGAACAACTTCTGTACGTACACTTGAAAGTATTTACTGGCTGGGGGTAAAACTACTGATGTCCGGAATGCTCGAATTAAAAATAGATCAATGGGAAGTGTATCCCTTACCTAAAAATGTTTCCCGGCAGGAAGCAATTGAAGTCCTGATAAATTATATGCATAACAATCACTTAGAAACATTGCATGCCTCTACTCAAATCATGATTGTTCCGGGTTATTCGTTTAAAATGACAGATGTATTGATTACCAACTTCCATCAACCCAAAAGCACCCTTTTATTGCTTATCGCTGCATTTATTGGTGATGACTGGAAAAAGGTTTACGATTATGCCCTGAAAAATGATTTCCGGTTTTTAAGTTATGGAGACAGTTCAATTTTAGTTCCATAGATTACTTACGAATAAAGCTGAATGGATGTATATACAATATGATTCTCAAGTAGTTTCATTTTCCGGGATAATTAGAATTTCCCCTTTTTATTCTACCTTTGTCGGGATAGTTAGTTGATGATAGATTATAATACAACATATAAATCCAATGATTGGTTGCCCACAACCAAAAAAGAAGTGACCGCCCGTGGGTGGGACCAGCTGGATGTTATCCTTTTTAGCGGTGATGCTTATGTTGATCACCCTTCGTTTGGACCGGCGGTTATTGGCAGACTATTGGAATCTCTGGGTTTAAAAGTTGCTATCGTTGCTCAACCTAACTGGCAGGATGATTTAAGAGATTTTAGAAAGTTAGGAAAACCACGATTATTTTTTGCGGTTACCGCCGGATGTATGGATTCTATGGTAAACCATTACACAGCAAACAAGCGTCTGCGATCAAATGATGCATATACTCCGGGTGGTAAAGCAGGATTCAGGCCTGATTATGCTACGATAGTTTACTCTCATATTTTAAAAAAACTGTATCCGGATATACCTGTTGTTCTTGGAGGTGTTGAAGCATCCCTCAGAAGGTTAACCCACTACGATTACTGGTCGGATAAATTAATGCCGGGAATTTTACACGAAAGCAAAGCAGATCTTCTTATTTATGGAATGGGCGAAAAACCATTAGCAGAATTAGTTCGTTTACTTTCAAAAGGCGTTCCGTTTTCGTCGATTAAAAATATCAAACAAACGGTATTTATTACAGATAATATCGCCGAAACAGAAGATAAAAATTGGGAGGATTTTTATTTATACAGCCATAAAGAATGTAGTTCTGATAAAATAAAGTATGCCCAAAATTTTAAAATTATTGAGCAGGAAGCAAATGCTTTCCAAAGTAATAAACGTTTAATTCAAAAAGTTGTTTCCCGGCACATTGTTGTAAATCCTCCTTTTGAAATTTTATCGGAAAAGGAAATGGATGCAATTTACGATTTGCCGTTTACCCGTCTTCCCCATCCTAAATATGCAAAAAAAGAACCCATTCCTGCATACGGGATGATTCGCCATTCTATTACTTTGCACCGGGGTTGCTTTGGAGCATGTTCTTTTTGTACCATATCAGCTCATCAGGGAAAATTTATCAGCAGCCGGTCGGAGCAATCCATTCTAAAAGAAGTGAACAAAGTAACCACTATGCCTGATTTTAAAGGTTATGTTTCTGATTTAGGAGGCCCCTCGGCTAATATGTATAAAATGCAGGGTATTGACCTTGAACAATGTAAAATATGTAAAAGAGCTTCCTGTTTGTATCCTAATGTATGTAAAAATTTGAATACAAACCCTAAACCATTAACCGAAATTTATAAAAAAGCCCATCATCATCCAGGCATAAAAAAAGCATTTGTTGGTAGTGGTGTTCGATATGATTTGTTTATGCATAAATTAAACGAGACGGATTATAAAGAATATGCTGAAGAGTTAATTAAAAATCATGTTTCGGGAAGATTAAAAGTAGCACCGGAGCATACAGCCAAAGAGGTTCTTCATGTTATGCGAAAACCTGATTTCTCGATGTTTTATGCATTTAAAAAGTTTTTTGACCGTATCAATCAGAAGCATAATCTCAATCAACAGCTAATTCCTTATTTCATTTCCAGTCATCCGGGTTCTACAAATATTCATATGGCTGAACTGGCCGTAGAAACTAAAATGCTCAATTTTAAACTGGAACAGATACAAGATTTTACTCCTACTCCTATGACCCTCGCTACCGTTATGTATTATACCGGGATCAATCCCTATACGATGAAAAAAATTCCGGTTGCACGGAAAAAAGAAGAGAAACTGGCGCAACGAAAATTCTTTTTCTGGTATAAAAAAGAATATAGAAATGAAGTAATGGCTGAATTACAAAAATCAAACCGGAAGGATCTGATAGATAAGCTTTTTGATAAAACAACCCATAAAAAGAAATTCAGATCGAAAAAAAGAAAGAAAAAGTAACTTACAAATAACACTATATTTCAAAAAATGTAGTGTTATTCGTAATTAAGATTTAACTCTATTCAACCCCAGACAGAAATACAATTAAAAATAACTACTACCATCAAAGCAATGGGTACAAATTTTTTCTTTGGGTAAGCCAATATTTTCCACTAAATCATCCAGTTTCTGGAATTTAAGCGATGTAAATCCCATGTTTTTTCTGATTTGCTCGACCATGGCTTCGTATTTACCGTTTTTGCTATCGGAATATTCCTGCATATCTACATTATTTTTTCCTTCTAATTGTCTTACGGCTCTGTGTGTTGCTAAATCTAAATTCGATCGGGAACGGCTAAAGTTTAAAAAATTGCAGGGAAAAGTTAACGGAGGGCAAGCGATGCGAACATGTACTTCATCAATCCCGGCCTGGTATAAATCTTTTACATTGTCTTTAAGCTGTGTACCGCGAACAATTGAATCATCCAGAAAAACGCCTTTTTTACCCTTGGTTAATGCTTTATTAGGTATTAATTTCATTTTAGCAACCAGTTCACGTGTATTTTGACTTTGGGGCATAAAACTTCTGGGCCATGTGGGTGTGTATTTTGAGTAAGGTCTTTTCAACGGGATTTTTTGTTCGTTACTATAGCCCATAGCATGGCCTACTCCGGAATCAGGAATCCCGGCCACAAAATCAACATCCAGCTTATCCCTTTTGGCCAGTGATGCGCCGCACCGATATCTAACTTCATCTACATTAACATCCTCATAAAATGAGGGTGGGTATCCATAATAAACCCAAAGAAACGAACAAATTTGCATTTTATCTTCAGGCTTTTTCAATTGTTTGTGTCCATCAGCTGTTATTTCAACAATTTCGCCCGGACCGATAAATTTATCGGTTTCGTAGCCCAAATTAGGAAAAGCACAGGTTTCAAAACTGACGGCATAGGCATCGTTCTTTTTTCCAATGATTATTGGTGTTCTTCCCAGCTTGTCACGTGCTGCTATGATACTGTTTTCAGTTAAAATAAGCATTGAGCACGAACCTTTTATCTTATTGTAAACATTTTGAATCCCTGAAACAAAATCGTCACCATCAGCAATTAACATTGATACGATTTCTGTTGGGTTTATGAATCCCTGGCTGTTTTCGGTAAAGGTTCGGTGGTTATTTGTATACTCTTTTTCCAGCGCATCGATATTCATAATTTTACTTACGGTAGCCACTGCAAATTGCCCTAAATGGGAAGTAACCACAATAGGTTGTGCTTCTGTATCGCTTATCACTCCTATGCCTAATTTTCCGGTAAATTTTGATAAATAACTTTCGAATTTATTACGAAAATAACCGTCTTCCAGGCTATGTATTGAGCGCTGAAAACCTTTCTCTGGTGAATAAAAAGTCATCCCCGCGCGCTTAGTGCCCAAGTGCGAATGATAATCTGTTCCGTAAAATACATCGGTAATACAGTCTGATTTTGAAATACTCCCAAAAAAGCCACTCATTTAACTATAGTTTTTATCATTAATAAATCTATGAAAGCCAAAAGTATTTTTTTTTAAGGGATGATAAAAATTTAGTTAATAATTCCGGCTGTTTTGTTGATATTTTCTTATAAAATTTGCTTTTGACTGTATATTGGGAAGTAGTTCTTTAAAGAAATATATAACATTGAGTTGATGACTCCGGGTCATCAACTCAATTAAAAATTCGTTAACGATTAATTACTTCAGCTATCGTTTTAAAGTATACTATCAGCTCAATTTACTTTGGATTAATTCAACAAACGTTAAAATATCTTCTTCTTTTGTATCAAAAGAGCACATCCAGCGTACTTCGTTTTTCGATTCATCCCAGTCGTAAAAGAAATATTCTTGTTTTAAATCATCAATTATTTCTTCAGGAACAATTGCAAAAACACCATTGGCCTCTACCTTTTGGGTTATTTTTATTTGAGGTATTTCTTTTACTTTATTTTCCAGCAATTGGGCCATTTTATTTGCATGTTCGGCACTCTTAAGCCACAACTTACCTGTCAGGTATTTTTCAAACTGTATGGAAATAAACCGCATTTTAGATGCCAGTTGCATTCCTTGTTTCCTAACATACTTAAAATCCTGACCAAGGGCTTTATTTAGAAAAATAATAGCTTCTCCATACATCATACCGTTTTTGGTTCCTCCAAAAGAGAGGATATCTACTCCGGCATCTTTTGTAAATTCTTTAAATCCTGAATTTAAACTCACTGCAGCATTGGCTATACGTGCTCCATCCATATGCAAAAACATGTCATGTTGATGGGCATAATCCGCTAGTTTTTTAATCTCTTCAGGCGTATAAACAGTCCCTAATTCTGTTGCCTGTGTGATAGAGATAATTTTAGGTTGTGCGTGATGTTCAAAATCAAACCCTTTCATATGTTTTTGAACTAAATCAACGGTAAGTTTACCATCAGGGGTTTCAACGGTTAAAAGCTTAAATCCATTGAATTTTTCAGGAGCACCACATTCATCCTCATTGATATGAGCTGTTTCGGCACATATAACCGAATTCCATGATCGTGTGGCTGCATTTAATCCTAATACATTGGCTGCTGTACCTATAAATACAAAATAAATATCAATATCAGTACCAAAATGTTCGTGAAATTTTTCTTTTGCCCGTTGCGTATAAAGGTCATCTCCATAAGCAATGGTATGCCCTTCGTTGGCTTCATGGATAGCTTTCATGATTTCAGGATGTACTCCTGAATTATTGTCACTGGCAAAACCACGTTTGTTTTTATTCATATAATAAACGTTTTAATTTAAGTAAAGAGAATGTCATACTGTCCCGATATTTATCGGGACAGTATGACATTCTTCTTCAAAATTTAAAATTTCTCATCATATTTTGTCCACAAGAAATCACCCAGATTCCAGGCTTCGTCCACCACTTTATTAGCCTGTTTATTGGAATATTTATTCAAATAGTGGATGGTTTTTTTCGGGTTTTTCTTTTTATAAAGATTCAATGCTTCTTCTTCAATTTTTTGTTGATTATCGAACAGCTCTTTTTGCATTGGGTTCCAGACGGCATATACATCATGGCGCATATCTCCCCAACGTTGAGCCGCTAATGTTCCCATACGGTTAAATGCCCACCAGGCTGATTCTCTTGTATATCCATTTACTCTTCCTGGAGTTTTATACGATTGAGGTAAATCGGTAACACTACAATATATCGGAACATAGATAGAAGTAGCAACATTATCCTGAGCTAACCAGACCACTCCTCCTATTTCGTCAGGAAGCCAGTCGCGGCACTGAATAATCGTAGCATACATGGTATACCAGCGGGCAATTGTGCGTTCACCCAGGAAACTGATATCTCCTGTTTCTTCATCAATGCTATACCATCCCCCGCTCACATCAGATATTTCCAGTTGGTCGTAAGGCATGAATGGGTTTGCCAAAGGGGATATGATGGTTTTGCCATTCTCGTCGGTTGCTTTGATATTTCGGGTCATATCATAGGGTGTACCTTCGTAATAGTCTTTAAATACCATTACCAGGTCTTCCAGCGTAACTTTTTTATCCGGTTTAACCGAAAAGGGATAATCCTGTGCATTAGGATCTAAGTTTAACGATGGTGCCAACAGATCCAAAATTCGCCATTCTCTGCGTCGGGAACCTATAGCATTTCTGCTTTCAGGAGCGTAGGCATAACAAAATTTGAAGATTTCATCTTCGGTCCACCAGCCTTTTTCTTTGGCTACTTCATAGATATTATCAGAAGCCATAAAATAATCCGTGTTTGATAAATCAATTTCTTTAATGGTACTGGCATTGACGTTAACGGCAATATGATCATCCGGTACCCGTTGAGCAACCCAAACAGCGCCTGTTTTCCCTTTTCCGGGTCCAACAATTTCAAAGTGCCATACCTCTTTGGGATCGGCAATGGTTAAAGCTTCACCATAATCATTCCACCCATATTTTTTGGTTAACTCATTGGCCATTTGAATGGCTTGCCGGGCAGTTGTACACCTTTCTACCATTAGCTGGCACAGTCGCTGACAATCAATCAACCCTTCATCAGACTGTAGTTCTTCTCTGCCCCCAAAAGTAGATTCTCCTATTCCCAGTTGTTTTTCATTCATAGAAGGATATGCTGAGTTAATATATTGATAGGTATGTTCAACCTGGGGTATTTCCCCTATTTTTTCATGTTTATATGCAGGCATTGCCTTCGTATCATCAGCACTTCGTTTATACATTGGTACCATCTCTCCGGGCTTATGATCTTTTGCCGGTTGAATATCCATCCAGGAACGGGTTCTGTGACTATCGTCGGTATGAGATGTTATTACGGATCCATCGGCAGAGGCAGCCTTACCAACCGTTATTGAAGTACATCCTTCGGGGTAACCACCTTTCCAGTCACTTTTATCCTGGGCAACAGAAAAATTAAAGATAAAACAGGATAAAAAGATTGTTGAGATTTTAATTAATTTCTTCATTTTATTTATTTTTTTGTTTTAGCTGACCAATTTAATAAAAATCCAATAGAAAAAAATTATCCAATAAAATTTGGGCAAAAAATATTTACGGTAATTTATTCGTTCGAAATGTTTATAAAATGATATTTGAAGATTTTGGAACAAACATTAATTTTGTATATTTGATTTCAATCTGATAATTAGATTATGGATAAAAAAGCAATTAAGAATAAGATTATTAAATCTTGTATTGATATTCTTGAAGAAAATATTCAATCCTGTAAAAGCAGAATTCAGGAAATTATTCAAACAGCTAATGAATATGAGGGAGATCATGATATGTTTGATCCTTTTAAGGAAGAAATGATGAAAAAAAAGGATCTTCAGGTAAAGCAGATGGAAAAATTCCTGGATGATTTAAAACTGGTTAAAAAGGTTGATCCAGCAAAAATTTCAGATAAAGTTGAATTTGGTGCCGTAATCATTACCAATAAACAAAAGATGTTTGTTTCTGCTGCATTAGGTAAAATTTCTGTCGATGGTGAGAGCTTTTATGCAATCTCAACACAGGTTCCTGTTTTTAAAGCCATGCGTGATTTAAAAACAGGCGAAACTTTTCAAATTAACAATAACTCTCTTACCATAAAAGATATTTTTTAGGTATAATAAATCAGTGAAAGAAAGATATTTTATACAACTAAGTTATAAAGGAACCCATTATCATGGTTGGCAGATTCAGCCCAATGCTATAACTGTACAAGAGATACTAACCAAAGCCTTTTCGACTATTTTACGAGAAGATATAGAGATTACAGGAGCAGGAAGAACCGATAGCGGAGTTCATGCCCGTTTTTTTGTAGCTCATTTTGACAGTAAGCATGAAGCATTGGATAAAGACCTGAAACTGGTATTTAAACTCAATAATTTTTTACCAAAAGATATTGCTGTTTTTCGGATTGTAAAAGTAAATAACGAAGCTCATGCCCGTTTTGATGCTACCGAAAGATTTTATAGATATTATATTCATCAAAGAAAAGATGTTTTTCTGAACGATATTTCATGGTATCTGCCCATCGAACTAGATGTTGAAAAAATGAATAAGGCAGCTCGTTTGTTGCAGCAATATGAGGATTTTTCCAGTTTCAGCAAAATCAATACCGATGTAAAAACAAACATTTGCCAGGTGTCTGAAGCAAGATGGTCTAAAGATGATTATCGTTTGATTTTTACTATCAAAGCAGACCGGTTCTTACGCAACATGGTTCGTGCTATTGTTGGCACCCTGTTAGATGTTGGAAAAGAGAAAGTTACTATCAATGAGTTTGAACAAATTATAAAAAGTAAAAAAAGGGAAAATGCTGGTGCTTCAGTACCTGCACAAGGACTATTTCTGGAAGATATCAAATATCCTCCATCAATATATTCTTTTTAAAAATTTTCATAGAACCATAACTTACTGATTTATAGTAAAAATACAAGTCGTTGATAAATTAGTTCTGGTAATTATTAATCAATAAAAAATTAATTACTATCTTAGAAACTCTTAAATAAAGCTTTATTTGCATTAAAAAATAGTACTATTGCTATGAAATTTAGATTTACTATCGCAAAAAAATTAATTCTGGGATTTGGTATTGTTACTTTAGCTATATTGGCTAATATTTATTTAATCAATTCTACCCTAAAAAAGAGTATTGAATCGAACGAAAAAATTGCGAATGTTTACACCCCTTCTACAGAACTAATCAGAGAGTTATCCAATTTAATGATTTCGTCGAAGATGTTAATTAAAAATTGGGTTTATATTGATAAAAAACAAGATACTCCCGATAAATTAAGATTAAAAGAGTTACACCAGAAAAGGTTACCCGAAATACATCAGGAAATTGAGAAGCTTTCAGGACAGTGGGAAGAAGATAAACAACAAATGTATCATAATATATATACTACGATACAGGATACGCTATTTCCTTTACATCAGACTGTAATGAATAGTCTGTCTACTTTTGAAAGTTATGATGATGCTTTTATTTTAATGTTTGAAATCTATCCGTTGGTAGAAGAAGATGGTGAGATAATTGTTTTAAGCGATGCTATTATTAAGCAATTAAATCAATTATCCAATGAATTGGATCAAAAAGTTATTGAAGCCCGTAAAGATATGGCAGATTCGTTTAACCGCCTTGAAAACTTTATTTTTATTGCCGGCATTATCTTAGTTATTATTGCTGTATCTATAGCATTATACCTTTCGAGTGTAATAATAACCCCCATCCGAAAAATAAAAGGATATTTAGTAGAGATGGGCAAAGGCATAATGCCTAAAAAACAAATAAAAGAATCCAATGATGAAATTGGTGAAATGGCGGGAGCTTTAAATAATTTAATTCGAGGATTAAAGGAAACCTCAGAATTTGCTTTGGAGATTGGCAAACATAATTTTGATAGCCCTTACGTTCCGTTAAGTGATGAAGATGATCTTGGAAATGCATTATTGGATATGCGTACTAACCTGAAACATGCTACTGAAGAGGAGAAAAAACGTAAAAAAGAAGATGAGCAAAGAAACTGGGCATCGCAGGGAATTGCTAAGTTTAGTGAAATCCTTCGTCAAAATAATGACGATTTAACCCAATTATCATACGATGTGATTAGTAACCTGGTTAAATATTGCGATGCAAATCAGGGAGGTTTATTTATAGTGAATGATGACGATTCGGATAATCCTTATATTGAAATGAGTGCCGCCTATGCATACAACCGGAAAAAGTTTCTGGATAAACGTATTGAACCTGGCGTAGGTCTTATAGGAAGAGCTATTCAGGAAAGTGAAACAATCTATATGACCGATATTCCGGATGATTATATTTCAATTACCTCAGGACTGGGAAATGAAAATCCAAGAAGTTTGCTGATTGTTCCCTTAAAGCTTAATGAAGAAGTATATGGTGCCATAGAAATGGCTTCATTCAAACCTTTTGAAAAATACCAAATTGAATTTGTTGAAAAAATCGGGGAAAGTATTGCATCAACATTCTCATCCGCAAAAATTAATATTCGCACCGCTGAATTATTGGAAAAAACGCAACAACAGGCTGAAGAGATGAAGGCTCAGGAAGAAGAGATGCGTCAAAATATGGAGGAATTACAGGCTACGCAAGAAGAATCGGCCAGACGTGAAACTGAATTAGAACAAAAAGTAAAAGAATACGAATCATTTAAAAAACAGCAGGAGAAGGTAATTAAAAAGTTTGGAGGAAATCTTTCAGGTAATTTAATTTCTGCTCTTGAAGAAGATGATGACAATGTAGATGATGATGATAATGTAGAGAGAAAAGACCAAAAGAAAAAGGAGTAAATAAATAAAAAATAATAATAATTTAAAAAAGAGCTAAACCCGTTTAGCTCTTTTTTTTATCTGTTTCATCAATTAATTGATTTAAGTTGGTTGATATCTCTTTTTCATCTACTATTAAATATTCACAAGGGATATCAGGAATAATAGATGAAAGCGTTAGAACCAGGTCAATTTTTTCTTCTTTTAAAAGTCTGCTGAAATCAGTTACACTAAACCTCTTATCCGGATACCATTCACTGGTTTTAACCTTTCCTGCAAACTGGTAACTTCTGTTACTTACATTATACAATAAATAATACAATGCTTCCTGTATACCATTCCTGGAAATAGTTAGACCATCATCTGTCGGAAGTAAAACCTTTAAATCAAAACCTTTCTCGGGCATATTTAATTCATTAATAAATTTGATAGATAAAACCTACATTTATGAAATGATTTAAATCTTTTTGTTGAAAAAAATCATTGTACATGTTGAAATAATATTCTGAATTGGTTTCTAAATACAGGTATTTTAATCGATAATTTGCGTTGATTCTTAATTGAGGAGAGAGATAATAATTCAAATTAGTACTAAATACCGGAGAAATACTAAAATGTGCGATATCTGATTTCACTGAATTTATATCTTCTTCGCCAAAAGAATTAAAGTAATTAAATCCTAAAGAAACGACCAGATCGGTTCTGGAATTGGGATAAAAACCAACGGCATAATTTACCGACGAGGTTAATTGAGGAGCTTTCAGTTCAACCTTAGTGCCATTCTCAATATCTTCATTAATTGCTTTGAGATATCCCCCTGCGAACTGAAAACTAAAGGAACTTTGCCAAAATCTGTTGATGGGCTTTTCATTCATATATTTAAGTACTCCCTGAAATGAATATTCTGTTATCTTATGTTCATTCACTAGCTGATAACTTTCGTGTTGATCTTCGAAAAAATCTGAAGTGTAAACATATCCGGGTTCGAGATGAAAAGACATTCTTTCTCCACTGTAACGTGCACGGTTAGCTGCATGATCCCAATTGTCGTTTACCACGGCAAAATATCTGGCATCGGCATTTTTAATTAAATTTCTAGACTGTAAAAATGAATCAACAGATTCAATTTCTTTAATTTTTTGTAAACGGGCATCGAAAAAACGTTCGTTTTTTAGTTGCGATATTAATTGCGAAAATTCAATAATTTCTTCTGTTGTTGGCGTTCTTGTTAATCTGCCTTCTTTGTTTAATTCATCTAAAATGTAGATGGCTAGCCAGGCATCCTGCACCTGTTCGATTCGCCCAACGCCTATTCCAAGAGGAATGTTCAGGGTTAAATTATTTTCCCTGTTCTCTGCGGAATAAACTTCCTGGTCTATTGTTGACCTGTATAAGCGTCCATTAAAATGCAGATTCGTAGAAACAAACCATTTTTGTTTGAAATAAAACCTGTTTTTACTATTGATTCGGAAAGTACTTCCAGCATCAAAAGATTCGTATAAAGTAGATTCTTTATCTTTTCTGTCATTAAAGGATGAGGAAAAGTCGATCATAATATCCTGGTTTCCCTGATATTTTATGCTATTACTATAAAAATTATAGCGAAGCCCTATATCCCCATAAATATTATTCCGTTTATAAAACTGATCCATACTATTTCGCTGGGATCTGTCATAAACAGAGCTACTTCCATTTAAATCAAATGCGAGATCCAATTGATGTCGTTTAATATCCGGTAATTGGTAGGTTGACAGGTCGAAAGAGTTGATTTGAGCTGATAAAAGTAATGAATTAATGCTGAACGTAATTAAAAGAACGATTTTCCTCATTTTTTTAATTTTGGTTAATAAAAAGAGAGATTTAAATTGATTAAATATCAATCAATTTTTATACCATTTTCATTTTAATAAATAAATTTATATTTGAAAAATCGCATTTTTTAGTTGCTTTAATGCAATTTCCAACCTTTGTTTCGGACAAGCCACATTCATTCGCATAAATCCTTCCCCTCCTGTTCCAAACATTCTTCCGTCGTTAAAACCCAGTCCTGCATCATGTATCATAAAACTTTTCAAATCCTTATTTTTTAGTCTTAACCCGGAACAATCGAGCCACATCAGATAAGTTCCTTCGGGCCGTATAACTTTTATTTGCGGTATTTTTTCAGAAAAATATTGTTCTACATAATCCATGTTTTGAGAAAGATATTCCAGTAGCTTATCAAGCCATTCATCTCCATGATTATAAGCTGCTTCTGTTGCTACCGTACCAAAAATATTACCCATCCCAATATGAATAGTATCCAATACCTGGTCAAATTTTTCTTTCAGTATTTTGTTGGATGTTATTACTGATGAAGTTGCCAGTCCGGCCATGTTAAAGGTTTTGGATGGAGCAATAAAAGTTACTGTTTGGTTGGCAATTTCAGTCGAAACCGAAGCCATGGGGACATATTGAGCGGGCTCGAATACCAAATCACCGTGAATTTCATCGGCCATGATCAGAATATTATTTTCCACACACAACTCGCCTATTTTTTTTAACTCTTCTTGGTTCCAAACGGCTCCCCCCGGGTTATGAGGATTGGATAACAATATCATTTTTGCATCTTGAAGTTTAACCCTCAAATCCTCAAAGTCAATATGGTGTCGTCCATCTCTTAAAATTAAAGGATTTTCTACAAGCGTTCGCTTGTTATTGGATATCGCTGAAAAGAAAGGATGATATACCGGTGGTTGTACCACAATTTTATCACCGGGTTGTGTGTAAGCCATAATGGCCATGTTTATGGCCGGAACTATTCCCGGGCTAAACGAAATCCATTCTTTTTCAATATCCCATTGATGTCTGCGTTTTACCCAGTTTATAATTGACTGAAAATATGAATCAGGGCGGTAACTATATCCCAAAACCGGATGTTCTAAACGCTTTTTCAGGGCATGGATAATAAAATCAGGAGTTTCAAAATCCATATCGGCAACCCACATCGGAAGGATATCCTCTTTGCCAAAAACCTTTTCTCGTAAATCAAATTTAACCGATGCAGTATTATCTCTGTTAATTATTTTATCAAAATTATATTGCATAGTATTTTTTATAAATGAATAGCCGTACGTAATATAATTTTTTAAGCACGGCTATCCTTACTTTCTTTTGTTATAAATTATTTTTCGGCATATCCTACAGACTGGCTATAGATAACATGTTTGTTTCCTTTTAGTTGCAATAATTCTGCAGCTTTTTCTTTATCAATCATTGCGCGGAATACGGAAATCAACCCTTCCGAAGCACAGTACAGGTATACATTTTGTCCTATAAAGCCACAATGGGTTGCTGCGGTCATGGTTTTAATATCGTCAGAGCTGTCACCCAGTTTATCAAAATCGGAAACATAAATTAAATTAACGGCAGCATCTTTAACAAAATCCTGCATTCCGGATACTTTACGTTTATCTTCGGCAGAAATCTGCAATAAAGCATGCTCTTCAGGCAAATATTTAAAAACACCATCTTGGGTAGTAATATATACCTCAATATCCTGACGGTTTCTTGAAGTAGGTATCGTATGTTTACCCGATTCGGGGCGATTTAAGCCATAAGCAGCCCACAACAGTTCGGATAACTGCTTTTCGGTTAAATCTTTATCCACAAAATTTCGGGCCGAGTGCCGCTCGTTAATAGCCTGCATTAAGGGTATCCCTCCTGCTTTATCAGGTTCTGGCAACTCTATTAACGTTTGTGCTATACTTATATTTGTGACAGCAATAAAAACAATGGCAAGGAATAATTTTAATTTTTTCATCGTTTATTTAATTTTCGGGTTTATACTGATCTATAAATTTTTGGGTATTAATGATATAACGTGTATGGGTCCCCTCTCCGATTTTTCCTTCTTCGTCGTTTGCCACAAGATGAAATACTAATTTTTTACCATCCACTTCTTTTAGTGTTGCTGTACATTCAACTTTCATTCCTATAGGTGTTGGTTTTAAATGGCGAATATTTACCTCAAATCCTACGGTATTATAATCTTCAGGCAAATGAGTATATACAGCTTTTAGTGCAGCATTTTCCATCAGAGCAATCATGGCGGGTGTGGCATACACTTCAACCAGTCCGGAACCATATTTTGCCGCAGTATCTTCATAAACAACAACCTGTGTTGCGGTAAAAGACATCCCCGGTTTTACGTTAAATTCCATACTATTAATTTTTAGGATTAACTATTAATTATCTTTTAATTTTTCGGCCATTTCTCTGGCAATGGTTTCACAACGATCAAACTCTTCATTTCCCGGAATTCCCTTAGTATCCACAGGGTCTGAAACCAAATCCCATTGAATTTTTTCGTAAAATTTATGCAATGATTTAACACCACCGCCATTCCAGCTGTAAGAGCCGAATATGCCGAGCAGATGATTTTTTACTCCCATATGCTCAAGTGTACGAGTAAGTTGTTCCATGGTAGGCAACATTCCTGAATTATAGGCACAACTTCCTAATACGACCCCTTTGTATCGCCAAATTTCATTGATTAAATAAGATAGATGAGTTTTTGAAGCATCATATACACGAATTTTCTTTATTCCGTTTTCAGCCAGTTTTCGTGCAATAAAATCAGCTAACTTAGCCGTGTTTCCATACATTGAACCATAAATAATTACCACTCCTTTTTCCGATTCATATTTACTCCACCTATCGTATAACGATATCACTTTGTTAACATCCGAACGCCATACCGGACCGTGAGTAGAGCAAATGTATTTAATATCAACGCCATCCAGCTTTTTATAAGCTTTTTGAACCATATTACTGTACTGTCCGACAATATTAGAATAATATCGGCGCATCTCTTCTTCATAGTAGTCTTCAAACTCAATCTCATCATCGAAAATACCACCGTCCAACGAGCCAAAGCTACCGAAAGCATCGCCTGAAAAAAGCATTTTTTCGGTTTCATCATAAGTCATCATCGTTTCAGGCCAGTGTACCCAGGGGGTCATCACAAATTTCAGCTTATGATATCCTAAATCTATTTGACTGCCATCCTCTACCTGATGCCATTTTTCTTTATATCCATAATAAAATTCTATAATTTTAAAAGTTTTTAAATTGCCAACAATCTTAATATCAGGATAACGTTCTACAATGGCTTTCATCGCACCTGAATGGTCGGGCTCCATATGATTGATGATTAGATAATCTATAGAGCGTTCTTTCCCTATCAATTCTTCAATTTTTACCAGGTAATCATCAGATGAGCCTTGTTCAAGTGTATCAACCAATGCAATTTTATCATCAACAATTAGATAAGAATTGTATGATATACCATAAGGTAAAGGCCACATATTTTCAAAAAGATGTGTACGGCGGTCATTTGCTCCAATCCAATATACTTTGTCGGTTATTTTAACGGTATTATGCATAATAATTAAGTTTTATTCATTTAAAAATCGGATATAAAATTATAATAAATATCAGTGATTAAAAAATGATAATTAACAGATTATTGGTCTGTAATTTTTGAATCTAAAGGGAATTTTAAATTTTCAGTGTTTAACAGGGTTGCTTTAACAGAGCCAATTAAAATTTTAGCCTCGACTAAAACAGGTATCCGGTTCAAATCGTCGGTAACCCAAACCAATAAGTCTTCACCCCCTTTAAAAATGGTACCTTCAACTAATAAGGCTGAAAATTTGATGGTTTTAAATTTTTGCTTATTATGTAATTTTATGATCTCCCGTCCAAGGAATCGCACATATAAATCGAAAATTTCATTATCTATAATCATACGAACCGGAATGGTGTCATTCACCTGGTATTGATCAAAATCAATATTTCGGATATAATATACCCCGGAAATCACATCGTAAACATTTTGAGGTAACTCTAACGTATCCTCGGAATAAGGCTTGTCAGAATTTTCGGTTTGTGAATAAATCAAGCTATCGGTATAATCAAAGGTAAAACGATTATGCACACAATACCCTCCTTCATAGGTGTTACGATCGAAAAAGAGGGGTGCCAGGTTATCCAACTTTGCATAAGACTGAAAATAATCGCGTACTTTAAAAAGCCAGTCGTATGAAGGAATGCTGGTCCCATAGCTATTAAAGTAATAGACATCTTCACCGTTATAGAGGCTTTTATCTACAATAAATTCAACATAGCCGGCATTTAACCATATAAATCCCCAGTTATAGGCAGCCGAATAGGAAATTCTTTCACCGGATTGAAAAACAGGAAATTGTTTTACAAGGTTTTGAGCATGGCAGCCAATAGATATAATAAGCAAAAAAACGAATGTTAATAATTTTTTATTCACAGGCTGCCTGTTTGTATTCTAGTAACCCCAGATGTTATATCCTGAACGATACGGAGAGGGATTATAAAAGGGTGAAAAGCTATTATACATTGGATTTAATCCATCTGAATAGCGGTACTGAAAATTAACATGTAAATTATCAGAAATCTTATATCCTAATCCAACAGATACTGATTTATAATCTGTATTATATACATTGGATGGGGAATTGCTAAACAGAGGCGATTGATTTTCGAAATAGGTTGCATCACCATAAATACTTAAATTATCATTTAGCTGATAGTAAGCCTGACTATTTATACCGTAATTGGATGAATTTGGATTAAGAGAGTATCCTTCAGCCGGTAAAAAATTATTTTCAAATCCATTAAAATTATTTTGCATAATAACGCCATGAACAGATACAAATAATTTTTCATTTACCTGATAATTTACTGAGGGGGCTATGTATGATGAGGACATAGACATATTGTTCGAAAGAGTGCTAAATCCTGTTCCAATAGTGACAGTATAAGATAATTTATCATTATTTAATTTCATTAAAGAATGATTCTTACGATTCTTATTGGGTTGATTTTTGGCCAAAACAGATGAATCTATCGGTTGATAATACTTGGGCATTAACGGCCATACCTGAGCTTCAATGGTGGAGACCATAAAAATTAAACTCAAAAGAATAATTATTTTACGCATAATTAACGTAGTTTTTAATACCATTAAACGAATGATTAACCTGATTTGTTTTATTACAAATTTAAAAAATTTTATTGATTTATTTCAAAGGTTTCCAACCGCGTAACTTTCATAATCTCTTTTTCTTTTTTTAATTTACGGATAAGCATGTCGAGATGTTTGGTGCTTTCGACAAAAAGCTTTATCTGTCCTTCAAACATCCCATCATTCGAGTCAATGCTAATAGAACGCATACGGATATTCATATCTTTGGAGATAACATTTGAAATTTTATTAATAATCCCGACATCATCAATTCCGGAAATCTTGATAATGGTTTGAAAAGATTTTGGTGCGGATGTTTTATTCCACTTGGCTTTAATCACACGATAATTATATTTTCCAAGCAATTGACGTGCATTGGGGCAATTGGTCCGGTGAATTTTTATTCCTTCGCTTACCGTTACAAAACCAAATATGGGGTCTCCGAATATCGGATTACAACATTTTGCCAGTTTATAATCTACATTTTCAATTTTATCATCAATAACAAGATAATCTCCCTGGGGTTCAGTTGATTTTTCATCTTGGCCAATTTGTTTTTCTTCATCGGTTTCGGGCATTTTATCAGACGTATCTTGTTGATATAATTTTGTAATAACCGTTTTTATTTCGCTTATGTCAATTTTTTCGGTAGCAATAAAATAATAAAGGTCAACCGGAACTTTTAGCTTATAATATTTTAATAATTGATCAATCAGCTGGTCTTCAAACTTTATTTTCCAGTTTTTTAATCTTCTTTTTAATAATTCTTTACCTGCCTCTGCTTCTTTATAAAGCTCTTCGCGAAGGGTCGATTTAATTTTTGTTTTAGCTTTAGAGGTAACCACAAAATTTAACCAGTCGTTTTTAGGTTTTTGCGACTTGGAGGTAATTATTTCAATCTGGTCACCATTAGTAAGCTCCTGTTTTATGGTAACATTTTTGTTATTAATTCTTGCTCCAACACATTTATTCCCAATATCAGAGTGAATATCGTAAGCAAAATCCAGAACTGTTGAGCCGGATTTAAGTGTTTTTAAATCTCCGTTTGGAGTAAATACAAATACTTCTTTGTTGTATAAATCCAGTTTGATATCGTCAATTACATCAGCTGTATCGAGATTTGGGCTATCAAGCACTTCGCGAATTTTTTGCATCCACCCATCAATTCCCCGTTCTGATTTTATGCCTTTATATTTCCAGTGGGCAGCATATCCTTTTTCAGCTATTTCATCCATTCTGCGGGTTCGTATTTGGACTTCTACCCACTTTTTATCGGGTCCTATTACAGTTGTATGCAGCGATTCATATCCATTTGATTTCGGTACACTAATCCAGTCGCGTAAACGTTTGGGGTTGGGCTGATAAAAATCGGTAACAATAGAATACGCGCGCCAGCAGTCGGCTTTTTCCTTTGATGGGTTAGAGTCGAGAATTATACGTATGGCAAAGATATCATACACCTCCTCGAACGTTACCCCTTGTTTTTTCATTTTTTGCCAGATAGAAAAAACCGATTTGGGCCGTCCTTTAATCTCAAATTGAAAACCTTGTTCTTTTAACTCTTTTTCTATGGGGGCAATAAACTTTTTTATAAAGCGATTTCGCTTGGTTGTCGTGTTTTTTAATTTCTTAATGATTTCTTTGTAGCGCTCTTTCTCGGTGTATTTCATCGCCAGATTCTCTAACTCCGATTTTATATTGTATAAGCCCAATCGATGAGCTAGCGGAGCATACAAAGAAAAGGTTTCCATTGAAACCTTTACCTGGTAATCTTCGGGCATATAATTTAACCCACGCATGTGTTCCAATAGAATAGCCAGTTTAATTAAAATAACACGCACGTCGTCCACCATTGTCAATAGAAGTTTACGAAAATTTTCCGACTGATTGGGGGCGGCTTTTGAGTCTACATCAGCCAGTTTAATCAAACCATCAACAATGAGCTTGATTTTTTTATCAAATTGTTTTTCGACTTCGACCAATGTAATTTTTTCATCGATAACGGCATGATATAATAAGGAAGCAATAACAGAGCGAGTACCCAGGCCAATTTGTTCGACAATAATAATAGCAATATCGAGCAGTTCAATAATAAAAGGTTCTCCTGACGGAAGTCTTTTATTCTCATGAACTTCCAAAGCAATATCAAAGGCTCTACGGATAAATTCCAGTTCTTTTTTTTGGGAGAATATTTCAGATGCTGTAATTAACTCACGATATTTTTCAATAATTTTTTTACGTTCTTTCTCTGTTATCTTTCCTTTTGTTGTTTTATCGAAGTTTGTTTTCAGTAACATTTTATTTTACAATATTTTAAATTCATCCGCATCAAGGGCCACAGGAAATTTTTCTCTAAACCTGTTCAATTCATCTAACGATAAATGGGCATGAATTATTTGCTGATCATGTTCTTTTGTTTCAACCATTGTTTCACCTCTGGGATTAATAATCACAGTATCCCCTGCATATCTTAACCCTTCACCATCCTTTCCTATACGGTTTACTCCTGCTACATAAACCTGATTTTCAATAGCTCTTGCCGGCAGTAGTTTTTTCCATACCGCTCTCCTGCTTTCAGGCCAGTTGGCTATATAAATTAACAAATCATAATCATTTTGGTTTCGGCTCCATACCGGAAATCTCAAATCATAACAGGTAAGGGGGCAAATACGCCAGTTTTTATAATTGAAAACCAACCGTTTTGTTCCTGCACTGTAATGTTTGTGTTCATTGCCCATTCTAAACAAATGCCTTTTATCATAATACGCATAGTTACCATCCGGAAACATAACAAAAAGACGGTTATAATGTTCTTCCTGGTCTTTGATTATTAAACTACCAACGATAATCTTATTAATTTTTGCAGCTTGTTTCTTTAACCACACAAAAGATGGGCCATCCATTTTTTCTGCCAGCTTTTTGGTTTTCATGGAGAAGCCGGTACTAAACATTTCGGGTAGTATAACCAGCTCAGTTGACTTGGGTAGTTGAGCAAAATGTTTTTCGAACTGTTTTAAATTTTGTTCCGCATCTTCCCAAATTAAGGTTGTTTGTATACAGGAAATCTGAAGACTATTCTGCATCATGTTAAATGTTTTTGATTATTATTTCAAAGATAATAAATGGATGTGAGGTTGTCCAAAAAGTATTTGTGGAACCCTGCTTGCAGCAGGCAAGTTCGTGATTCCTTTGTGTGACCCAGCCTGCCGGCTGGCAGGTTTGTGGTATAATCATAAAGTATTGATACGCAGAGCATCGCAAAGAATTCGCTAAGCAAATAAATAATCAATTTACCATTTTTAAATACTTTTTGGACAGCTTCACTATTTTACACTTAAGAAAAATAAGATTTAATGAGTCCTTTTTCGCTTACTACTGGCTGCGCCTTTACCACCAAGTATCCCCCAACCTCCACTACCTATCAGAAATCCAAATGCATACCAGGCGCCATTGTTATTTTGTGCGTATACCGTTATATCATCACGAAAAAGCATCGCAATCAAATCAAAAGGAGCAATGATTCCGTGTAACAGTCCACCCCAAAAACCGTAAGTGTGTCCTTCCAGACAGGCATCTACAGATTCTTTATTGGCACAGGAAGAAAATAATAAAAGAATAATAACTCCAAGCATTAATAGCATTAATTGATAAGAAGTTAAGTTCTTCATTTTGTATCATTTATTTTTAGTGAATCGTAATAATCATCAAAAATTTTTGTCAAAAGCGGGTAATAAAATTTTCGGTAGAATTTTTTTGTGCTTTTATAGTTATTTCTTGTGAATAATCCCGCCAAATAAGGGTAACCTTCAAAATAAACCGTATGATTATTTACAGCATTAGCAGCAAAATTTCCTCCAAAGTAATAAAATTGGTAATTCCCATCATGTTCAATTACTGCAGGAAATACCGGGCGTAAATTAAAACTTCTTAAAAGGGAATCGCCCTTAGCATTAACCGATAAATTAAAATTAGCCAAAACATCATTACGATCGCCTGTAAAGGTTATGTCAAACCAGTTTGGGTAATAAATTTTTTCGGGAACGCCATATTTTCTTACTGTTTCCGGATTTGAAATAATAAATGGGATCTCTTCGGTTAGGTGTGTCTTATATTCTAATACGGCAATAGTACCAAATTTATGGACCAGCACAATCCCTGCATTCTGAAAAGGCCACTGATTATTATTTTGTTCCATATACATTTGGATTATCCATTCTGGAAAATAGCTTGTAGCAGAAGTATCTAAACTCGGAAAATATTTACCGGTCCATCCGCTCCAGTTAATGCCAAACACATCTTCTACTTTTTCACGTATTAATCCACTGGTAGGTGCATTATACAAATTAAACTCTGTTATTATAAGCTTATTGAGTTCTTTCATTTCCTTGAGCAGAAGATAATCGTTCTGGTTTAATCCGCCATAAACTTTTTGACTTATATCTGCATCATTCGCTTTGTTCTTATACCATTCATTATAATATACACCGTAAGTATCCGCATAATAAAGAGCATCATAATCTAATGCAGCATCCTGAACTTCATGTATACGCAGACTCTTAAAGTCAAATTCCTGAGATTTGGTGTTTAGCGGAAAAAATCCATAATAATCTTTATCGACATCATATAAATGTCCATCAGGTTTTGTGAACTTATGGTGCTTTAATGCCCATACCAATGATTTATGCTCGGTTCGTTCTGTTGTTGGTACAGTTTTATCCAAAATATAAATATTAATAGGTTTTTCTGGTTTAATATACCAAAATAACCAACTTCCAAAAAGGGCTAAAAAAAGTATGCCTACAACAATAATTAAGGTTATGATTTTTTTATTCATCTTTGATAGAATTGATTAGGTAAATTCTTAGAAAACAATGATGCTCTAAGATACAAAGATTCGTGAAAAATACAAATTATTCAATTGACTGATTGTTTATAGGGTATCGTTCATATAAATTCTTTGACAAAAAAAAATGAACTTAAATAATATGAATATAACAGATAAGTTTAATTTTTGTGAAAATATGTAACTGAAATATAATTTATATAGTATCTATTTTATTCGATATGGTAACGTAAAATAAAAAACAGCCCCCTTGTCAGGTTCACTCTCTACCCATATGCTCTCTTTGTGTTTTTCTATAAATTCTTTACAAAGAATCAAACCAAGACCAGTGCCTTGTTCTTTATGAGTACCGGGTGTAGAGCTATTTGACCCCATGTTAAATAAATGTTCAATTGCCGATTGTGAAAGTCCAACACCTGTGTCCTGAATTGAAATTACTACTTTGTTTTGTTTAACCCTACTGAAAACTTTTATATTACCTCCTTTTGGAGTGAACTTGATAGCATTGGAAAATAAATTTCTTAATATGGTACTAACCATTTCTTTATCAGCATAAACAGTTTTACCTGGAAGTAATTCCAGGTCTATGCTGATTGATTTTTGTGCAGCTATATCAGAAAATAAATACACCGTTTTTTTAATCGCATCGTTTATTTCGAAATATTTTGGATTGAAATTCATTCTGCCCGTTTGCGAGCGTGACCATTCCATCAGATTTGTAAGCAAATCCATAGCTCTGTTAGATGAATTTCTTATAATATTCGAATATTCTGCTATTTTTGTGCTATCTATATTATTTACTTGATTTGCAAGGAGATCACTAAAACCAATAATTGAGTTAAAGGGGCTTCTTAAATCATGAGCAATGAGTGATAAGAATTTGTCCTTTTCTGTATTTAATTTTTGTAATTCCTGATTTTTACGATTAATATTTTTTGTTTTTTTCTTAATCTGTTTGCGAAGCAACCATACCCATATCATTACAATGGTTAATAAAATTAATGCTATTAGAATAATGATTCCAATATTTTTTGCAATTCGCCTATATTTTAATTCATCTCTTTTGTAAATTTTCCATTTACTTTGTATTTGTGCAAGTTCTCCGTTGGAACGTAATTCAGAAATTCCTTTGTTTAAAATGCCCAGTAAACGTGTATTTCCTTTTTTGACTGCCATGCAATAAATGCTGGGTATTATTGGAGGTCCTTTAACCTCAATATTTTTAAATTTATTCTTTTTGATTTCATTCATTCCCAGAGAATGGGGGGCTACAACATAATCTGCCCTTCCCCATTCGATTCCGGCAATTGCTTCAGGTAAGGATTTTGCAACAACATAGTCATGGTAAAGGCCCATAGGAACAAGAAATTTCTCAATCGAAATATCTTGTTCTAAAACCATTAACTTGTGGTTGTATAGGTCGGGTATATCATTAAATTTTAAATCTTTTCGAATAAAAATTGAATAGTATTCTGTATGCAATGGATTTGTAAAATCCAGTTCTGCCTCTCTTTCTTCTGAAAATATAATTCCTATGATAATATCAGTTTTCTCTTCTTGAATATAGTTTAAAGCACTATCCCATTTACTTAGTTGATAGTTAAATGTTATTTCTGTTTCTTCAGATATAGCATTTAATATATCTACATGCAGTCCTCTGGCTTCTCCTGTTTTATCAATATATGAAAATGGAGGATAATCGAAATCACCACCTACAACATAGGTTTGAGAATATACCTCATTCTGGTAAATGAAATTAATTAAAAGTATAAAAATCAAATAAGTGTTTTTTTTCATTTATTCTTGCTAAAAGGTCTCTCAATTATAATTTAGTTTTATTTATTTTTGTAAAATATGAAATTATTTTAGAAAAATTTCATCAAAAATAAAATATCTTTTTAACCTCGCAAATTAAAAAGAAAAAGCAAGTATTCTGTATGCGATATCATGCTGTTATATAATTATTTAACGTTTTTTCGTGCAGATGAAATAGAAATAGAAGGTATAATAGTTAGTGCATCGTTTGTAAATGAAATCAACCCGGTATCTGACTCTTTTTAACAATCGGGAGCGCTGCTAAATTGCCAAAATATACTTTTTTTTATGGTGGATTTTTTGGTGTATAATAAAAGGAAATTATTGATTAAGAAATAAGGTGAGAATGCCATAAAGAGACAGGCACTTTCGATAACCGAAATTACGGGATGCTTATGTTTTCCCTATCCTGATGCCCCGGAAATAATATCTCGTATCCGGTATTTGAATTATGCCCGCTTTTCTCCTTTTAAGCAGATTTATTTCATGATATTAAATAAAATAAATTTTTTTTTGATTGTTTTAAATAAAAGCAATTAATTACCAATCAGTTCAAGGGCATCTGCATAAGATTTAACAGGCCTTTGGCAAACATTATTTTGGCAAACATAAATAGTTGTGTCTCCTGCAGTATAACGATCATTTAAAAGCGGCAGGTTGCCATGGTTTCCTCCGGCCAGCATAATATTAGGTATATACATCCTGAAAAAATCCTTCCTGATTTTCCGGTATTTATTTCCCATAATACAAACTTCGTAAGGTTTATAGATAAACTGTACCATTAAATCAATCCAGTTACCAAAAAAATAAGGATATTTTATGATCTGATCTTTCATATTCCGGAGCATCTGTTCGGCCTTTTTTATATAATCCTCTTTAATAAAATAATGTCCCAGTTTAAAAAGATTTTGAGCCATGACAGCATTTGATGAGGGGATAACATGATCATTTACCTCTTTTGTTTTTGCAATTAAATGCGAATCTCTATCACAGGTATAAAAAAACATTCCTGAATCCTCATCATAAAAATGGTGGATAATATATTCCGTAATATTTAAGGCTGTATTGATATAATACTCCTTAAAGTTGGTATGATAAAGCGAAATCAATGCATCAACCAACAAAACGTAATCATCTAAAAAAGCATGAATGGTTGATTTTTTATTTTTATAATTACGATAAAGGCTAAAATCGCTGTTCATTAAATTATTTTCAATAAACTCAAAATTTTTCTCGGCAATTTTCAGATAATGTTCATCATCAAAAATGTTGTACGCATCAGCGTAAGCTTTTAGCATTAAAGCATTCCACGATGTTAAAACCTTATCGTCCAATCCTGGTTTTACACGTTTCTGGCGAAGTTTAAACAATTTCTTTTTCGTTTGAAGAATAATCTCTTCAAGCTCTTCTAAAGACAGGTTATGTCTGCTGGCAATAACATCATTATTTTCTTTCCGATGTAAGATGTTTTTTCCTTCCCAATTGCCTTCTGTTGTGATATCATAATACTCACAAAAAATCTCAGCATCTTCTTCTAAAAGCGATTCTACTTCATCCTTATGCCATACATAATATTTTCCTTCAACCCCTTCGCTATCGGCATCGAGCGATGAATAAAAGCCACCTTCGGGAGCTGTTAACTCACGTTCCACAAACGCAAGCGTTTCGTATACCACTTTTTTATATTCAGCATCAGGGTTTAGGCGATAAGCTTCGGAATAAAGACTCACCAATTGTGCATTATCATACAGCATTTTTTCAAAATGAGGAACCAGCCAGTTTCTGTCGACTGAGTATCGGGAAAAACCGCCACCCAGCTGGTCATAAATTCCACCTTTTGCCATTTTTTCCAGCGTTAACAGG
>DATFIZ010000076.1:0-13673 GCA_035269575.1 Bacteroidales bacterium
AGCTATAAAATGAACCATTTCTTTAATGTAATCTACCAACATTTTATCATGGGCCATTCCGCCGGTAAGTATAATGGCATCAACTTCTCCTTTTAAAACAGTACTTAATGAACCAATTTCTTTACCCAGCTGATAAGCTAATGCATCATGTACTTCTTTTGCTTTTTGGTCGCCATCTTTTACCCTCATTTCTACTTCGTAAGCGTCGTTTGTTTCAAGGTAAGCAACCAGTCCGCCTTCTCCTTTAATCATCTTTTTCACCTGCTCGTGGGTGTATTCACCGCTAAAACATAATTTGGCAACCTGTCCGCAAGGAAGTGTTCCTGTTCGTTCGGGTGAAAAAGGGCCATCTCCGTCAAGTGCATTATTTACATCAATTACCCGGCCTTTTTTATGGGCACCTACAGAAATACCTCCTCCCAAATGAGCAATAATCAGATTTAATTCATCATAAGGTTTATCAACGGATTTGGCATATTTCCGGGCTGTTGCTTTTTGATTTAATGCATGAAAAATGGAATGTCTGACAAATTTAGGATGTCCGGTATATCGGGCTACATCTTCCATTTCGTCGACAACTACAGGATCTGCAATGAATGCACGGGCACTCTTTAACTCATTGGCAATGTCGTGTGCAATTAAACCGCCTAAATTACTGGCATGTTCACCCAGTTTGCTTTCATGCAGGTCATTAATCATTTTATCATTAACCTCGTAAACTCCCGACTCAATTGGATTAACCAAACCTCCACGTCCTACGATGGCCGTAATTAAATCAATTCTAATATCTGCCGATTCAAGTTCTTTTAAAATAATATCCTTTCTAAAATGAAACTGATCTACAATAGTATCAAAGGGGGCTAACTCTTCTGCTGAATGTTTGATGTTTTTTAAAAATATTGATTTTGCCCCCTGAAAAACAGCAATCTTTGTTGATGTTGACCCGGGGTTTATCGCTAATATTCTGTGATCTTCCATAATTTAATTTATTTATTAAAGGTTAAAATTTTACATAGCTGCAGCAAGTGCAATAGACATCATTTTACTTTTATCTGTATCGGCACGTGAAGTTAAAACAATGGGTACTTTAGCTCCCATAATTATAGCAGCAGAAGTACTACCTCCCATAAACACTAATGTTTTATAAAGAATATTTCCGCTATTTAGTTCAGGGGCTAATAATATATCGGCATCTCCTGCCACTTCACTATCGATACCTTTATGTTTGGCAGCTTCTTTCGATACGGCATTGTCAATAGCAAAAGGGCCATCAATTGTACATCCCTTAATTTGTCCGCGTTTATTCATTAGGGTTAACATAGCAGCATGTGTAGTTGATTCTATTTTTGGATTTACAACTTCCAAAGGGCCAATAATAGCTACTTTAGGATTGTTGTTTCCCAGATGATGGAATACTTCAACCGAATTATTTATTATATTTACTTTTTCTTTAAGCTCAGGGGCAATATTCATAGCGGCATCAGTAACTCCAATTAACTTATGGTAATACGGAGATTCTATTAATGCAAAATGACTTAATGTAGATCCTTTTCTTAAACCATTTTCTTTATTTAAAACCGCTTTTAAGAGTGGTGCTGTACTAACCAATCCTTTCATTAGAATTTCAGCTTTCCCTTCACGAATAAGCGATACTGCTTTTACTGAGGCCTTCGCACGATTATCTTCTTCATAAATATCTATCGGAGAAAGATCAAAATCAATTTCTTTTGCAATCTGCTCTATTTTTGTCTTATTGCCTACTAATACAGGGATAATAATTTTTTCTCTGTAAGCATTTTTCACTGCTTCTAAAACAGGTTTATCGTCAGCAGCAGCAACTACAAGTCGTCGTGTTTCTTTTCCTTTTGCCAGGTCTATAATATCATTTAACGATTTTAAGGCCATATTTTTAGTTTATCAATTACAAGTATTTAAATGTTGTACAAAAATATAGAAATAATTAAATTATTAAAAAATGGTAGTTATATAAATTAACTAATATAGCTACTAACAATTTTTCGGGTATCTTGTGCAATAACTAACTCTTCGTTTGTAGTAACCATTACTACTTTTGTTTTTGAATCGGGTTTCGTTAATTCTAAATCAACACCTCGTTTTCCTTTATTCTTTTCTATGTCAAAATCAACACCCAAGAAATCTAAATTTTCACAAACCTTTTTCCGTATTTCGCCCCCGTTCTCTCCTATTCCGCCGGTAAACAATATTAAATCTACACCACCCATAGCAGCAGCATAAGAACCAATATATTTGATTACACGATAAACAAACATATCAAAAGCCATTTGAGCACGTTCATTTCCATCTGCAGCGGCACGTTCAATATCGCGCATATCAGATGAAATTCCTGAAACTCCTAACAAACCGCTTCTTTTATTAATCATATCATTGGTATCCTGGATAGAAAGATCTTCTTTCTCGGCAATAAATAATAATGCACCTAAGTCAAGGTTTCCTGCACGTGTCCCCATCATTAATCCTTCTACAGGAGTAAATCCCATAGATGTATCGACAGAATTTCCATTTTTAATGGCTGCAACTGAAGCTCCATTACCTAAATGACAAGAAATAACTTTTTTATCATACCAGTCCCAGCCTAACAGTTTACATGCTTTTTTAGCAACATATTTATGGCTTGTTCCGTGAAAACCATATCTTCTCACTTTATATTTCTCATAGTATTTATAGGGCAATCCATAAAGAAAAGCTTTAGGTTCCATAGTTTGGTGGAATGAGGTATCGAAAACAACTACCTGAGGTACTTCAGGCAACAATTTCTCCATAGCCAAAATCCCTTTTAAATTTGCAGGATTATGTAACGGTGCCAGTTCAATACACTCTTCAATTCTTTCTTTTACTTCTTCGGTCACTAAGGCACTTTCGCTAAAATATTGACCCCCGTGTGCTACTCTGTGTCCTACCGCTTTAATTTCATCAACAGACTTAATAACACCATGTTCCAATGACAGCAACGCCTCTAAAATAATATCAATCCCTCTGGTATGATCAGGAATATCGGCCGTCATATTTAACTTTTTGTCATCATGGGTTTTATGTTTCAGCTCACCATTTTCGATACCAATTCGTTCTACGATTCCTTTAGCCAATAAATCTCCGCTTTCGTTATTGGTCATTTTTAACAATTGATACTTTATGGATGAACTTCCACAGTTTAAAACTAATATTTTCATTTTTTAATTGCGTTTTATATTTTGATACAAAAATTAATTTCCTGCAGCCTGATTTGCTGTAATAGCAACTAAATTAACAATATCACTTACTGAACATCCTCTGGATAAATCATTGATAGGTGCAGCCATTCCTTGTAATACGGGTCCAACGGCTTCGGCATGAGCTAAACGTTGTACCAGTTTATAGGTAATATTTCCGGTTTCGAGTGTTGGAAATACCAATACGTTTGCTTTTCCTGCAATTTCACTTTCAGGAGCTTTCTTCTTACCTATAGCCTCGATGATAGCAGCATCTGCTTGTAATTCGCCATCAATTTTCAGGGATGGATCCATTTCCTTTGCTATTTTTGTTGCATTAACCACTTTATCAACCATTTCGTGTTTTGCACTACCTTTGGTTGAAAAACTTAACATGGCAATTCGAGGTTCGAAACCGGCAATAGCTCTTGTTGTTTCTCCTGTTGCTACGGCAATTTCTGCCAGTTCTTTATCGGTAGGATTTGGATGTACAGCGCAATCAGCAAAAACAAGCAATCCGTTTTCTCCAAATTCTTTATCTTTTAAAATCATTAAGAAAGCCCCTGAAACTACACTAATACCCGGTTTTGTTTTAACAATTTGAAATGCGGGGCGTAATACATCTCCTGTAGCATTCTCTGCTCCGGCAACTTCTCCGTCGGCATCGCCGTTTTTAATCATTAATGTGGCCAAATATAAAGGATCTTCAACAAGCTTAGCGGCTTCTTCGCGTGTTAACCCTTTTTTCTTTCGTAACTCAACCAATAAATCAATATATTGCTCCTTCTTTTCATGGTTCTTGGGGTCAATAATAGTTGCTTTATCAAGATTGTTCAGTTGAAGCTTTTCTGCTTCGGCTTTTATTTGCTCCGGGTTTCCGGTAAGAATTACCTGGGCAATTTTTTCTTCAAGAATAATATCTGCTGCTTTCAACGTTCTTTCTTCCAATGATTCGGGAAGAACAATACGCTTATTGTGCTTTTTTGCACTTTCTTTAATTTTTTCCAATAAATTCATTGTATATCAACATTTTACGTTATTAATTTTTTGCATCTAAAGTTACACAAAATTGTCTTTTTACCCTTAAAAATCACATGAATAATGTCATATAAAAATGTGTTACATAGCAATTTTTTGGTTCAGTAGAAAAAAAGTATCAAAAATTATCATTCCAGATTTTCCATGAATATTCGGCTTGAATTTGCAACATTTCCAAACCGTTCTTAATTTGACATCCATTTTTTTCCCCTTCTTTAAGAAACATTGTTTTGTAGGGATTATAAATTAAATCGTATAATAGATGTTGACGGGTTAAAAATGAATAATCAATATCCGGTTTCTTGTTAACTTCAGGAAACATCCCCAAAGGAGTTGTATTAATTATAAGTTTATATTTATTCAATACCTCTTTGGAAAGCGCTGAATAATTCATTTGATTTTGATTTTGAGGATTTCTCGAGACCTCCATAAAATCAATATTTAATTGTTTGAGACCAAATTTTACAGCTTTTGAACTCCCGCCTGTACCTAAAATCAATGCTTTAGTATGATATGATTTTAAATGCGGTTCAATCGATTTTGTAAATCCCAAATAATCGGTATTATAACCAATTAATTGTAAATCAGTACCTGAAAATTCGATTTTTATGGTATTTACGGCACCAATTTCTTTTGCTGCCTTAGAAAGACCATCCAATAATGGAATAATATCTGTTTTATAAGGAATGGTTACATTTAATCCGGCAATATCCGGATTATTTTTTATCAGTAAATGAAATTCATGAATATTCTCTAATGGATATAATCGGTATTGTGCATCATTTATTTTTTCATTGCTAAATTTTTGCCGGAAATATTGTGGAGAAAATGAGTGAGCAAGTTTTCTACCAATTAGTCCGAAAATTTTCATGGTATTATTTTTTTACTTGTGCAAATTTCTCTATTAATGTAATAGACACTATCCCGATAATCATGAAACCAACAGCTGAAATAACTTCTGCATTAAGTGATTCTGGTATATATGGAACATATCTTTGAATAATTTTTTCTCCGTTTTTCAAGATAAAATCACCGGCTTGATTAATCCTGTAAATTTCATTTTTCCAGGGCCATAATATACTCAGTGAACCCAGTATAAAGCCTGTTAAAACGGCTATGGTTTGATTTTTAAATTTCTTATAAATCCATGATAAGATATGTGAAAAAGCTACCAATCCAAACACAGCGCCTAATATAACCGGAAAAAGTATATTCAGATCCATCTCATTTACTGCCGTAATCATTACCAGTTCGTAATTTCCCATTAAAATCAAAATAAACGATCCGGATAATCCGGGTAAAATCATACTGCAAATAGCAACTACTCCGCAAATAACCAGATAAAAAAATGAGTCGTTTTGCGTAGCCGGAGTTAAAAATGTTACTGAGAATGCAACAGCAGTCCCCAAAATAAATGTAACAACGACACTCATATTCCATCGATTGATGGTTTTACCAACATAATAGACAGAAGCAAGGATTAGACCAAAAAAGAAAGCCCAAATATAAATTGGGTAATTAGCAAACAAAAAAGCCAAAAGTTTAGCCAAAGTAACTACACTTACAATCATCCCCACGAATACCGAAAGTAAAAAATATAAATCGGTATAACGGACAAATTCTTTAATTTTTCCTTTCAATAACAACCGTAATGCTTTTCCGTTAAAAGATTTAATGCCATCAATTATCCGTTCAAAAACTCCGGTAATTAGGGCTATCGTTCCACCGGAAACTCCAGGAATTACATTGGCTGCTCCCATGGCAAAACCTTTAAGAAAAAATAAAATATGACGCATAATTTTTATAGGCATAAGGGTAAAAATGAGATTAAAAAAAACGAAAACTAATTTTTAAAATAAATTTCGATTTCGTTTTGCATGATTTTAACTATTTCGTATTATTCTAACTGTTTTTTCTCGTTAGAACATATTTATTCAACAAGTTGTTGACAGACTTATTTTCTATAGCTTCGGGATAAACAACAAAAATCTCAAAGTAAAATATCGGATTTAACTTTAATCCTTTTTCAAAATATTGTACTCCCATATTATTTTTTCTTGCTAAGAAATAACTTCCTGCCAATCTGAAATATAGAATTGAATTTTTCTTGTTATCATTAATCCCTTGACTTAAAATAGCAATAGCCTTTTCATAATTTTTATAAAAAATATAAGCATCGCTGAGTGCAATAATGAAATCGGGTTCAGAAGAGTCTATAGCATATGCTTTCTGATATGCTTTTAAAGCCAGATTCTTTTTATTCATTTCGGTAAGAATATTCCCTAATAGATAATGGAAATCGGGATTATCATTATCTATGGTCAATGCTTTTTTTATTAACTCAAGGGATATATCGTACTTTTGTAATTGAAACATTATACTGGCTTTTCCGGAAATGGCATCAGAAAATTTCTTATCAATACTCAGTGCTTTGTCGTAATACTTTAGAGCCAAATCCTCCTGATCCAAATTCTCGTAACAATTCCCAATATAGGTAAAAATCTCAGGGCTGTCGGAATCAATATCAATAAACTCCTTATAATTTAGTATCGCTTTATAATGTTGTTCGTCTGCAGAATAAGCATTTGCAAGGCTATAGTATGCCAGTGAAAAGTCCGAATTAATGGCAATGGCATATTCAAAAGCATCAATCGCTTTTTTGTAGTTATCGACTTTCGAATATAAAATCCCCAAATTATACCATGCATTCTCCGAAAAAGGTTCTTTATCAAGGTATTTCTGATAAAACGTCAAGCTTTGTTTTATCTCCCCTGCCTTCTCGTAACAGTAAGCAATGTCATATAAAAACATGATATTTGTGGGTTCCAGTTTAAAAGCCTCATGTAAATATTTTAATGCTATTTTATATTTACCTATTTGTTCAAATTCCTGTGCAATAGTATTCAGGGTATCTACTTTATCTTCTTCGAATGCATATTCAACTGCAATATCAAATGCTTCTTCGGCATCATTATATTGTTCCAGAATATTACATGCTGTTCCTTTAAGAAGGAATATCTCCGGATTGGTTGATTCAATATTTTCAATTTCCTGAATAATTCGTAATGCCTGGGCTGCGAATCCTTTGTCAATAAAAACCTGTGCTTTTTTTAATTGAATGGCTAAAGATCCTGGATGTTGTTTACTGGCAAATTTCACAACATTTAATGCATTATTGGCTTTATTGGTCTCTATGTAAAAATCAATAATATTTTCAAACTCATACACATCAAAAAAATATTGATGTTTATTTTTAATCATATCTTCATAACGATTCACTAACTCGTTATAATCATCACTAAAAAAATCTTCAAAATCTTCCTTCATAAACTCCTAAAAATTATGGCTGCAAAATTACTAATTTTTGTATGGAAAAAAATGAATCTATCTTACTTTTTGGTTAATAATTTTGCAATGATAAAATCGTTTCATATTCATTGACTAACTCCTTTTTTAACTGAATGAGTTCATGTAAAAGTTTTTCATCAGCCAGGTCTTTTTCCAATAGATCGTTATAATAATTTAGGTCTTCGAGGAACTTAGCTGCAAATCGAAAATTTTTATTATGTACTCCGTTATTCTTTATCTTTTGGCACAATTCTAAAAGACCAAAATATGCATCATTGAAGTAAATTAAATTTTGGGCATTTTCTGTACCGTAAAATTTAACCAATGTCTTCCAAATCGTTTTATCGGCATTATAACTATCGGTATTCCAGTAATAATCGGCGGCAGTTATCGTTTTTAAGGCATTTATTTTAGTTAATGAGTCAATATTTAAAACAACTTTCCCGCTGTTATTCATGAGATGAAAGTTTTCTGGATAATCTGCTTTCAGGGGTTCAAATATAGAAAGCACTCTTAACTTCCCGCTATAATAGGACTTAGCTTCCCGAGTATTGTATCTTAATAAGTTGTAATTCAAACTATTATCAAAAAGCACAGGATTGGTTTTGATCAATTTACTCATTCTAAACCACTCGGCATAATCAATCGAAGGAGAACAATAGCTTCCACCGGTCCAATAAATCGGGATGTTTTCTGAAATATTTTTCATTAAATCACGATAATAGAATTCGGCCTGTCCCATTCCTAAATTAATATAGTCTAACCGGCTCCAGGGTGATAAAAATTCAAGATCCGCTTTTAATCTTTTATCCAACGTATTCAATAAATCACTATGATAGTCCTGAAGGCTTAAGGAAATATTTTCTTTTGTAATAAATTTTATCCACTCAGGGTTTGACGAATTATAAGGCTGCAAATAATCTCCTTTTATTAAAATATTTTTCAGCGATGGATCGGTTAATGTAGCAATTTTATGGGCAATAAAAGTGGTTTTCTGTAGAGAAAGCTCATGGTTCAATTTATAATCGGCATCAAAATTATCGCTATCGCTAAATTTTAATAAATCAACCATTACACTGGTCTGTCCTACAAAAAAATCGGGGACAACCTTTTCAAATGGGTAATATCTCGTCATGTTTTCATAAATCTCAAAATAAACATGATTCAATTTATGATCCGCAAAAAACTGCAGATTCTTTATCATTTGTTCAATTGTACCATTATAATCATGCAGTAAGAAACCTCGTTGGGTAAAATCAGGATAATCAATAATTTCTGCACTATGATATCTAAAATCTTTCCTCTTGATTAATTGATTAAAGGTTTGTGCTGCATTGTAATTACCATCATTATCGAAGCCATAAAGAAACACAATCGTTGGTGCTTCTTTTAACTGTGTAATCAAATAACCCTGTTCTTTTTTATGGATTAAAGAATCGGATAACGATTTCTTATAAGCGTGATAAAGATTAGTTTCACCTAAAGAAACAATAAACTGCTTACTATCCATATCCTTTCGATTAATGTTTTTTATTATGCTAACATCCTCAGAGGAATAATCCTTCAATGAACGGGTAAAAATATCGTCGAAAGTACTTTTTATTTTTTGTGCTGCTCTTAAAGTTTTAGGATGAGGGTCTTCAGGAATAAGTATTACAGGATAAGCACCTTTTGCATAAAAAGGTACAGGTTCTAATTTTTTAACATGCTTTGGTTGTGGAATAAGAAGATCATGTGTAGTAAAAGAAGAATCAAAATAAGGTTTCAATCGTTCAAGAAAGGTAAAGTTTTTTTTGGTATACTCAAAATTTACATTGTCAATCCACATAGTGCCCGTACCTTTAAGACCAATAAAAATTTTCACGTATCTTGCTTCATCAGGAATGTCTCCATCGACAAAAGGGAATTTAGCTGATTGCCCGTTAATTTTCCCCCAGCCAAACTGGTTAATATTCCAGTAATTTGTCAGATTTATGGATTTAAAACCATTATCGATATTAGTATGTCGATACGGATCATATTCATTCCCGGGTATTTCAATTTTATTTTTATCAAAAAACTGTAATCGAATGTTAACAGCATCATGTAATTTAGTACCTAAGCGGGCCCGATTCGGACAAATATTTTCGAGCTTTAAGTACATACTCAGGGAGTAATTCCCCGGTATTACTTTAATATAATCACTTAAAATTCCAACGCCTAATTCTTCGGTTTCATCGGTTTGTGTTCTGAAAATTTTTATAGCACGGGTTCCCTCAAAAACTTCATCCTGATTAAATTTTTTTGTCTCAATATCAACCCATTGAACATTTTCGCCTGTCTTTTTCCATCCGGTAACATCAAATGATTTAATATTACTTTTTTCATAATAAATTTTTCCTGTTTCAAAAGATGGATTAAATATCAGGTTCCCTGACCCTTTTTGATTTTTTCTGTGCGCTATGGGTATAGCTGTTGGCTCTTTCGATGACCAGGCAGCCTGATTTAGAATAACTTCGTCTTTTCTTTTACATCCAAAAACAATAGCTATCATTAAACCAAATACCCCAATGATTTTATATTTCGGATAAATCATAAATACAAATAATTTTTTGTTGAAGTTACTTGAAAATAAAAAAACAGACTACTTATACCTATAAAAGTTATTAAAAATCATCGTTTATTTATTCACAAGATAGTTATTATTTTTATAAAAAACCCGGTAGTTAAATCTAATAACAAAAGTTAATTTTAGAAATTGATACGTCATTCTTCTTTTCTTCCTAATCATCAGGAAAGAGATAAAAAAGAGTTAAAGCCTTAGTAATAATATCATTCTAAAATTTATCGTACAAAAATTGTGATGTCCATGTAAAAATTGTAAATTTGATTAATTCATGATTTACGCATAAAATAATTAAACAAACTTTAAATTAAAAAAATAATATTATGGGAAAACATGGTGTAGAAATTTTAGATCTAGATGTAAAGAAACTAATAAAAATGTTAAATGAAGCATTAGCTGAGGAATGGCTAGCCTATTATCAATACTGGATTGGCAGCCGGGTAATTGAAGGGCCAATGCGTACTGATATTGAACAAGAACTACAAGTACATGCAGATCAGGAGCTAAATCATGCCGTAATGGTAGCCGACAGAATTGATCAATTAGGAGGTACACCTCTGCTAAGTCCTACTGATTGGATGGAGCATAGCAGATGTAAGTACTTAGCTCCTGAAGATCCATATGTAGAAAAAATATTAGAACAAAATCTGGATGGTGAAAGATGTGCCATAAAACGATACAAAGAAATTGCTGACTTCACTTATGGTAAAGACCATTCAACGTATCAGATGGCCATTACTATTCTGGATGAAGAAATAGAGCATGAACAGGAAATAGAAGACTGGCAGGCTGATATTGATAGAATGAAAGAAAATTTTAAAAAATTAAGAATGTAATTTTTCAAAATCTAATTTAAATGGCTGTCTAACTGAGGCAGCCATTTTTTTTTATATGACAGCATCAAAATTTTTAAACCCCAACCACTTTTAACTACAAAATACCCTGATAAGAATCTAAACATGCTGACTTACTTTAAAAATATCTGGTCTTATAACGCAATTCCTTTTACTATTACATTAAGGTTTACCAGTTGTGGATTATACCTGATGATTATCCTTATATAACAGGTAAGCCTTTTAAGTACGACGAAATAATTACAAAATAAAAAAAGGGCCTTCAGCAGACCCTTTTCATGATAAAAATAATGTATATTTTCTATATTCTTGAATAAATTTCTCCTTTTGCAGATTTTAAAGTATTCAGCAACAGAGAAACAATCGTCATGGGTCCTACTCCACCCGGTACGGGAGTAATATAGGAAGCTTTCTTAGATACTTCGTCAAATTTTACATCTCCCAACAATTTCCATCCTGATTTTGTTTTGTCGGATTTCACCCGGGTAATACCCACATCAATAACCACAGCACCATCTTTTACCATATCGGCGGTTAAAAATTCAGCCTGTCCTAAAGCAACGATTACAATATCAGCTTTGGAAACTACTTCTTTCAAATTTTTTGTACGACTGTGTGTTAGTGTTACCGTTGCATTTCCGGTATCAGACTTTTGACTTAATAAAATGCTGATAGGTTTTCCTACAATATTACTTCGTCCAATCACAACCACATCTTTTCCTGAGGTTTCGATATTGTACCGTTTAATGAGTTCAACAATCCCTGCAGGAGTAGCAGAAACATACGATGGTAATCCAATAACCATTCTACCAATGTTTATCGGATGAAATCCATCTACATCTTTTCTGGGCTCAATAGCTTCGATAACTCTTTGTTCAGCAATATGCTCCGGTAAAGGCAATTGAACAATAATACCGTCAATATCTGTATTATTATTTAATTCGTCTACTTTTCGTAACAAAGTATCTTCGGCAATATCATCCTCAAATCGGACCACGGTAGAATTAAAACCAACCTGCTGGCAAGCTTTTTCTTTATGCCCAACATAGGTTTCGCTGGCACCATCATGTCCAACAATAATTGCTGCTAAATGGGGTATTTTACCTCCATCTTCTTTTATTTGTTCAACTTCCTGAGCAATTTCTTCTTTTATCTGAGAAGATATCTTCTTACCATCAATTCGTTCCATGATATTATATTTTTTAATATAATTATATCTTTAAATAATACTACATTCCGGGTATTTTGTTCATTAATCCAGCCATTCCTTTTCCGTTTTTCATCATTTTCATCATCTTTTTGGTTTCGCTGAACTGTTTGATTAATCGGTTTACTTCCTGAATATCATTTCCGCTTCCCATAGCAATTCTTTTTCTTCGGCTTCCATTAATAAGCTTAGGATTTTCTCTTTCTTCGGGAGTCATGGATTGAATAATTGCTTCAATTCCTTTGAAAGCATCATCATCGACATCAATTTTTTTAAGCATTTTACCCATTCCGGGAATCATCGCAGCCAAATCCTTTATGTTACCCATTTTCTTTATCTGCCCTATCTGGGAAAGGAAATCATTAAAATCGAACTGATTCTTGGCAATCTTTTTACTCAGTTTCCGTGCTTCATCCTGATCGTATTGTTCCTGCGCTTTTTCAACCAGTGAAACAATATCACCCATTCCCAGAATACGGTCAGCCATTCGTTCGGGGTGAAATACATCGATAGCATCCAGTTTTTCACCCGAACCAATAAATTTAATCGGTTTATTTACCACTGAGCGGATAGATAAAGCCGCACCACCTCGGGTATCACCATCCAGTTTGGTAAGAACCACACCTTCATAATTTAACCGTTCATTAAATTCTTTGGCTGTATTCACTGCATCCTGACCGGTCATGGCATCTACCACAAATAATGTTTCGTGCGGATCAATGGCTTTTTTTATAGCCGCAATTTCATTCATCATCTGTTCATCAATAGCCAAACGACCAGCGGTATCAATAATTACCAAATTATTTCCATCTTTTTTGGCCTTTTTAATGGCATTTTTAGCAATCTTTACCGGATCTTTATTATCATCTTCGGTATAAACCGGAACACTAATTTGTTCGCCTAATACCTTTAACTGATCAATGGCTGCAGGACGATAAACATCGCAGGCAACCAACAATGGTGATTTCTGTTTTTTAGATTTTAAATAATTGGATAATTTGCCCGAAAAGGTTGTTTTACCCGAACCCTGTAAACCCGCAATCAATATCACGGTAGGGTTACCCTTAAGATTTATGTCGATGGCCTGTCCACCCATAAGCTCAGCCAGCTCATCGTGCACAATCTTCACCATCATCTGGCCGGGTTTTACAGCATTTATTACATCCTCACCTAATGCTTTCTTTTTTACCGTATCGGTAAAATTCTTGGCTATCTTATAGTTCACGTCTGCATCCAATAATGCCCTGCGAACATCTTTAAGCGTTTCGGCTACATTAATTTCCGAAATCCGTCCCTGTCCTTTTAATATTTTAAATGACTTCTCGAGCCTGTCCGATAAATTTTCAAACATAATATTTATTTTTTTCCTTTTGCAAAAGTATAATTTTAAGCCT
>DATFIZ010000077.1:0-3374 GCA_035269575.1 Bacteroidales bacterium
GATTTTAAAAACCATTGATGAACAAGGAAAACTGACTGATGAGTTAAAAGAAAGAATAGAAAAAGCAGACTCATTAACTGAGCTTGAAGATATTTACCTTCCGTATAAACCCAAAAAGAAAACCCGAGCAAGTATAGCCAGGCAAAGAGGTTTGGAGCCCCTGGCTAAGATAATCATGAAACAGCAGGAGTTAAGGGTAGAAGCCAGGGCAGAACAGTTTATTAACGAAGAGGTACCAACCATTGATGATGCTTTACAGGGTGCCAGGGATATTATTGCCGAATGGATAAACGAAAATGAGAGAGCCCGGAATAGTATTCGTCGATTGTTTCAACACAAAGCAGCTATCCGTTCAAAAGCAGTTAAAGGAAAAGAGCTGGAAGGAATTAAATATAAAGATTATTTTGAGTGGGAAGAACCGTTAAAGCGATGTCCTTCCCACCGGCTACTGGCTATGCGACGTGGCGAAAATGAAGGTTTCTTAAAAGTATCTATTTCTCCAGGTGAGGAAGAAGCTCTGGAGATACTCGAAAAGCAATTTGTGAAAGGAAGTTATGATATTTCCGCGCAGGTAAAAATAGCCATTAAAGATGCCTATAAAAGATTATTGGAACCTTCCATTGAAACGGAATTTAAAAATTCATCCAAGGAAAAAGCCGACGAATCTGCGATAAATGTTTTTGCCGATAATTTACGTCAGTTATTACTGGCTCCGCCCCTGGGACAGAAAAATGTACTGGCAATCGATCCGGGTTACCGGACCGGTTGTAAAGTGGTTTGTTTGGATTCACAGGGGAGTTTGATTCATAACGAGACCATTTATCCGCACCAACCGCAAAATGAAAAAGGGATGGCCATGAAAAAAATTGATTCGATGGCAGAAACTTTTAAAATTGATGCCATAGCCATTGGAAACGGGACAGCAAGCCGCGAAACCGAAGCATTAATTAAGCGAATACGTTTTTCGAAAGATGTCCGTGTATTTGTGGTGAGTGAAGACGGGGCCTCTGTCTACTCAGCTTCTTCCGTGGCCCGCGAAGAATTTCCCGAGTATGATGTTACCGTTCGTGGAGCGGTTTCTATCGGACGAAGATTGATGGATCCGTTAGCCGAGCTGGTGAAAATTGATCCTAAATCGATAGGGGTAGGGCAATATCAGCATGATGTAGACCAAAACAAATTAAAAAATAAATTAGATCAGGTGGTAGAAAGCTGTGTTAACCTGGTGGGTGTGAATCTGAATACAGCCAGTAAGCATTTGTTGAATTATATTTCCGGACTTGGCCCACAGTTAGCTCAAAATATTGTGGATTACCGAAAAGAAAACGGTGCATTTCAATCGCGAAAAGAATTGTTAAAAGTAAAACGAATGGGCGATAAAGCTTTTCAGCAGTCGGCAGGTTTTTTACGAATTAGCGAAGCAAAAAACCCGTTGGATAACACTGCAGTTCACCCCGAGAGTTATTTAATTGTAGAAAAAATGGCTGCTGATCAAAATTGTGAGGTAATTGATTTAATCAAAAATGAAAATCTGCGCAAACAAATTGTTTTAGATAATTATGTAACGGATGAAGTTGGTCTTCCTACATTAAACGATATTATGGATGAGCTGGCAAAACCCGGACGAGACCCGCGAAAAGGAATTAAAGTATTTGAGTTTGCCGAGGGTATCCATAAAATAGATGATCTGAAAGAAGGTATGGTATTACCCGGGATTGTTACCAATATTACCAACTTTGGTGCTTTTGTTGATGTTGGCGTAAAACAGGATGGCCTGGTACATATTTCACAACTTGCCAATCGTTTTGTATCTGACCCAAATGAAATGGTGAAACTGCATCAGCATATAAAAGTAAAAGTGCTGGAAGTGGATATTGCCAGGAAACGCATTCAGCTATCCATGAAAAATGTAGAAGAATGAAAATAAAATCAGGGTATATAATTGGTTTATTTTTATTGTTTTTGGTTGGGTGTAATTCTTCCAAAAAGGAATCAGCTCCTACGGTTTATCCACCGGATATGCATACTTCAGAAATTAGTCTCGACTGGGATGGAACATATAAAGGAGTGCTCCCTTGTGCCGATTGCCCGGGCATTGAAACAGAAATAACGCTTTACAAAGATAAGCGGTATGCTAAAAAGACAAAATACCTGGGCGAAGGTAGTCGTCGGTTTTTTGAACAAACAGGAACTTTTGTTTGGGATAGCACGGGCTCTGTTATTCAGTTGAATTCGATAAAAAATGCTGCAAGTAAGTATAAGGTAGGTGAAAATTATTTGCAACAGCTCGATTTAGAGGGAAATGAAATTAATGGTGACTTAAAAGAACATTATATATTAGAAAAGATGCTGGAATAAAAAAAAGCCCTATAAAAAATAGGGCTGTAAATTATTCTTTTTTTATTTTTATTTAAGCAGTCATTCCACCATCAATCGGATTAACCGTACCGGTGATGAATTCACTATCATCGCCGGCCAGAAACAGCATTAATTTAGCTACTTCTTCGTTGGTGGCATAGCGGCCAAGCGGAATGGATTGCTCGAAATTTGTTTTCGCGTTTTCAGCTTCTCCCGGAGCAAAACCTTCCTCCAAAGAGCGCATCATTCGGTTATCTACCGGTGATGGATTAATTGTGTTAACGCGTATTTTGTGAGGAGCTCCTTCCAATGCTGCTGATTTCATCATGCCAATAACCGCATGTTTGCTGGTTACATAAGGTAGTACATTAGGGGTTCCTGCAAGTCCGGCTACCGACGAAGTGATGACAATGCTCCCACCATTCTTCTTCATATGGGGGAAAACATGGCGTAAACCATAATAGGCCCCCTTTACATTAATATCAATAACCTTGTTAAATTCATCCAACGGATATTCATCCAACGGAATTACCTTCCCCTCAACACCTGCATTGTTGAAAAAAACATCAATGGTGCCAAATTTTTTAATGGTTTCATCCACGTATTTTTTGGTTTGTTGCTCATCGGAAACATCAGCAACTATATAAGCCGATTTATCTTTTCCAATATCATTAATGGTTTCTTTTAGCGCATCTTCGTTAATGTCGACAAGCATTACTTTAGCCCCTTCATTTACCAGCATTTTTGCAGCAGTAGCTCCTATACCACCAGAACCTCCGGTAATTAAAGCAATCTTATTTTCAAATTTTTTCATCATATATGGGTTTTAGTTTGTTCTATTTAAATATATAACAACGATATATTTTTATTGTTTAACCCAAATGCTTATTTATTAACGCTTTTTTTGAATTTTTTTCATTATTGTCCGGTAAAAAAATAAATAAAATAAAGGCTTCATATCCAGTGGTGTATTATGATTTCACTATTCCGCAGCATGTTTGTTATCTGCAAGGAAT
>DATFIZ010000078.1:0-3661 GCA_035269575.1 Bacteroidales bacterium
TATATTGATTTTGTAAAGCATAAGTCATTTATTGATGTGAATGAAAAAGGAACTGAAGCTGCAGCCGTTACAGTTGTAGGTATAAGAACTACCAGTATCGACCCGAACTATCCCAAATTTATTGCTAACCGCCCATTTTTATTTGCTATCCGCGAAAAACAGACCAACGCTATTTTGTTTTTAGGTAAGGTAGCTAATCCGGCAGAAGAGTAAGGTTAAACGTAAATCTGAAATCTGAAACTTGAAATTTGAAATGCCGAAATGTTCAAAATTTTTAATTTTTAATCATTTCGAGCATCCACGAAAAATAAGCAAATTAAAAATTTGTGTTTTTCGGGACCTGAAACCTGAAACTATACCTCCGCTAAGCGGAATTTGCAATTCCGCTTTCTTTCCTGTCCGAATTTGTAATTCGGTATAATGCATTAGCATTATTAATTGTAATATTTACAGTAAGTATTTAATAAAGTTCAATAACAAACAATACTTAGTTGGCTCAATAAATGACAAAGATGGATTTGTAAATATTAGAAAAAAAACCACCGCACAGCTTGAAAAGTTGCTTACGCAGTTATTAAGGTTTAGTGTGTTTTGTCGACAAAACGGCAAAGGTTTTTTGTCGTATATTTACATTGAATAAAAACCTTATAAAGACAGGGCGTTCTTTATATTTTTGTTCATTTTAGAACTGGCTTAATTGCTTAAATAGACGAGAATAAAGTTGGTATCTGAAATTATATAAAAAAGCAGAAATGTTTTCTTTGCAGGGAGCTAAGTTTTAGGTAAGTAAAGTTGGTAAAAATGCAGAACATATTCAACTTTATCTATCTAATGTCTTATAACTTAATATCGAGGTAAGATGTTAAAGTTTAAGAACAAGCATTTCGTGAAAGTTCTTGATAAAATAAAAGGTCTAATATATGCATTAGCAGCATTAATTTATGCCGTATCAGAACTGATTAAAGCTATAAAAGTTTAAAGGAAAGCCCTCGCTAAGCGGAATTTACAATTCCGCTTTCTTTTCTATCCGAATTTGTTATTCGGTAGTATGCCTTCCGGAAGAAACGATTTATTCCACTGAAAATATTATGTTACAGAAGAAAGTTTACCTGATTTTGAATAGAAAACTGTAAGCTGAATGAAAAATTACAAATTTTCGGTGATTGCAAGCAGACAAGTACGGATTATGATGAAAAAATAGATGTGAAAATTTATAGATAATTGTACCAGATAATCCGTGCAAAATTGAACTTCCATAGCAACGGACAGCATTTTTTAACTCTATTCTATCAACAACTTCCTGTCTTTAGGGTATAATTAACATTTTAATTTTCTTACAAACTATGTAGTTTCATTTTATTGTTATAATTTTAGGGAAACTGTTGATAGAATACTAAAAAGTTACAGGCAATTCCGGGCAGGATCAAAGTTGAACAAGTAATATGGATGAGAAAAAATTTGAAGATTTAAGTAAAGATGAAAAATATAATCATTTACAATACTGTTGACGGTAAAGCTTCGGTTGCTCTCTATGCCAAAGATGGCATGGTATGGATGAACCAAAACCAATTGGCTGAACTTTTTGACACCTCCAAGCAAAATATTAGTCAACACATAGCTAACGTATTAAAAGAAGGTGAGTTACAAGAAAAATCAGTTGTAAAGAATTACTTTACAACTGCCGCAGATGACAAAGATTATAACGTTACCTTTTATTCTTTGGAAATGATACTGGCCATTGGTTTTCGCGTGCGCAGTAAGCGTGGAACACAATTTCGAATATGGGCAAACCAAAACCTAAAGGAATACATGGTTAAAGGATTTGTAATGGATGATGAACGCTTGAAAAATCCGGATGGTCGCCCTGATTATTTCGATGAGCTTTTAGAGCGGATAAGGGATATACGAGCATCAGAAAAACGTTTTTACCAGAAAGTGCGAGATCTATTTGCACTTAGTAGCGATTACGATGTTACCGATAAAGCCACTCAGATGTTTTTTGCCGAAACACAAAACAAACTCTTGTATGCTGTTACCGGCAAAACAGCTGCAGAAATAATTGTATCACGTGCCGATGCAACTAAAGAGAACATGGCACTAACATCGTGGAAAGGCTCTGTTATTCGTAAGCAAGATATTTTCACTGCCAAAAACTACCTTTCTCAGGATGAGATTGACACTTTAAACCGTTTGGTAGTTATCTTCTTGGAAACAGCGGAATTAAGGGCAAAAGAACGTATGGATTTAACCATGAATTTCTGGAAAGAGAATGTAGACCGAATTTTGGAATTCAATGACAAGAAAGTGATTAAAGATGCCGGTTCAATTTCAAATGCCTTGATGGAACAAAAAGTTCGAGAGATTTATGAGTCGTTTGATAAGCGTCGTAAAACATACGAAGCTGAAAAGGAAGACAAACAGGATATTGAAGAGTTAGAGAAAAAGATAAAATCAAGAAAGGATAAGAACTAAAATATGGCACTTGATATATTAAAAACAGCGGAAACCATTCATGCTCTTGAAGTCTTTCTTGATAAGCGTCGACCACCGGAGGATATAAGAGATAAAATGGACTTTGATTATAAGATTGAAAATCAAAGTGTCATATTTTTTGAGGTGCGTCCGCATTGGCAGAAGAAAGATGAAAAGATTGAAAGCCCAATTGCAAAGACGACCTGGGTAAAAGCTCAAAAGTGCTGGAAAATATATTGGATGAGAGCAGACTTGAAATGGCACAGTTATCAACCCGTTCCAAAAGTTGACACTATCGAAGAATTTTTAAGTATTGTAGATAATGATGCATATGGCTGTTTTTTTGGATAATGATTGCCAACCAAGCCCATTCGGACAGGTTGTCCGGTTGTAAAATATGAAAAATAATAAATTTTTCGATGATAGCAAGCGAAATGCTGCTTTGCTTAAAGAACTACCAAACTCAACGGTTTAGCAAAAAGATAACTGGCACAATACCTATGTAACGTGTCTTTATGGTATTGTAATATGATTTAAAGGATTTGTAATGAACCATAACAGAGATGTAATATCCCGCAACGTAATTGTAATGTGCCGCAGTTCATTTGTATGCGGTCTTAATGCAATTGTAACGTCCCGCAGTCCATTTGTAACGTTCCGCAATGCAATTGTAATGTTCCGCAACCCAATTGTAATTCCTTTAATTCACCATATGTCTGACAAAAAAAGAAAAAAACAAAAGACCAATAGGAAAGCGTTTACTACAGATAAGTGAAAAAAAAGTTATAACCCCTGAAAAGGATTAAGGAATAATCATCAACCGTCAATCATCAACCATCAATCGAAAACCTGATTTATATCATCTTGTGGTTTTAACTTAATCTTCTTATCTTTGTTAACAAATTAACAGTAGAATAATTTTTAAACTGAGAAATGGAATCGTCTCTGTTTCAAGGTTAAAGAATAAATCTAATCCGGAGGAAATCTGATGGAAAAGAGAATTGGAACCGCACTTATTTTAATCGAAGACAAAGAAGCCGTTCACCAAATGAACGCCATTGCTTCGAATCATTCCGAAATAATTATTGGCAGACAGGGTTTGCCCCGCAGTAACGGGCAAAGCATTATTTCTCTTGTTCTTGAAGGTACTACCGACGAGATTGGATCTTTAACCGGCCAGCTTGGACGA
>DATFIZ010000079.1:0-2206 GCA_035269575.1 Bacteroidales bacterium
AAACAAAAAGAAGCTTAATAAAATATATCCGGAACTGTTAGAGGCACTTGAGAATCAGAAATATGATTTTATTGTCGATGGCGAAATTGTAGCTTTTGAAAATGATAAAACCAGTTTTTCGCAACTTCAACAAAGAATGCAGGTTAAAAATATAATAAAAATTAAATCATGGCAAATCAGGAAAAAGTTAAAATCAATACTAAAGAAATTTCCTTGTCAAAAACAGATAAAATGTTTTACCCTGACTCGGATATTACCAAAGCAGATATTATCGGGTATTATCGAAAAATCTGGAATAATATTGCTCCTTATGCAACTGACAGGTCTATGGTTATGCAACGTTTCCCGGATGGAATACAAGAACAGGGATTCTTTCAGAAAAAAATCTCGGATTACTTTCCCGATTGGATAGATACGATTGAGATAAAAGAAAAAGAAAGCAACGAGAAAGCTCAATATGTGAACTGTAATAAGGAGGAAACGATAGTTTATCTCGCTAATCAGGGCGCTGTTGTTTTGCATGGATGGTTAAGCAAAAAATCAAATTTGAATCAACCCGATAAGATGATTTTCGATCTCGACCCTTCCGATAATGATTTCGGGAAAGTAAGAAAAGGAGCTCTTTTGCTTAAAGAAATACTGGATCAGGGTAATATTCACTCCTATCCTCTGATAACAGGTTCTAAAGGTATACATATAGTCATTCCTTTAAAAGAAAAAGATGATTTTGACGATATTCGGGATATGGCAAAACAAATTGCCGGGATAGTAACCAAAAGAGATGACAAGAATTTTACCACCGAAACATCAAAAAATAAAAGAGGTAATAAGGTTTTTGTCGACTATCTGAGAAATTCATATGGGCAAACAAGCATTCTGCCTTACTCGCTGAGGGCTGTTGAAAGTGCACCTGTTGCTGTGCCTTTAGCCTGGGATGAAATTAAAGATAAAGAGCTGGGTCCACAAAAGTATAACATCAGCAACATATTTTACAGGATTAGCCAAAAACGAGATCCCTGGAAAGAGATGAATAAAAATGCTGTAGACTTAATGGAAATAAAACATAAACTATCGGACCAATAAGGGGAATATAAAACTGAAGTGTTTTTTTTCGAAAATGTAGAAATATGTTCTTAAAGGTTTTTTAAATAAAAAGGGGTAGTTGGTTTCGTTAACTACCCCTTTGTTGTTTCTATTCGTTTTAATTAATGGCTATGCCCCAGATAGCAGCTATTAATAAAAAAATCATTAATACCCAGAAAAAACCACCTAAAGCAACAGCTTCGGGCTCTTCTCTTTCAATCTCTGATTCAACTCTTGTTCTTCTGGGGGGAGTGGCTGCGGCTATAAGTAGTGCAAATAAAAAAATTACAAACAATACCGGAAACCAGGAAACGCCTTGATAATATGGTCCAACAGGGGTGATCCATGCATTTGCAGCTATCCCTGCTAAAATTAAAATTAACAAAAACGACCATAAACTGCCCCATGGGCCAGAGGATCTAAATACATAATAGAAGATAGCTCCAATAAAAAGAGCTCCAATTGCAACAAATAAAATCGCTAGAAATTCCATAATAAATGTTTTTTTAATTAATAATTAGATGCTTATAATAATATGCCTTTGTTTGTTTAACTATGGATGAAAAATTGTGCCACATATTGAAGTTAAAGCATAACAAACCCTCTGATTTCGATGTCAGGTAATGAGTAGTTTGATTATAAGAAAACAAGATTTTTGATTGCTGCAAATAAATGTGGAGTTTTTCCACAGTTAAAGGAATAACTTCACAGGTATTAAAAAAAAATAATATGTTTCGTTGAGAGACAAATGCTGTTTAAAAAAAAATAACCAGCCACATAGCATATCATAACCACATTACAGATTTGTTTTTAAGAACAAGTCCTATAAAAAACACACAAAAAACGGTTTTGGCATTGAATTAGAATGTTTAATATTAAAAAAGGAGGTATTTAATGTTATCGTCAGATAAAGTAAAAAAACAAGAAATTATAGATCAGTTAACCTGGAATGATAGCGTGAATGCAGATAATATTCAGGTAAAGGTTTCAGGTAATACAGCTCTGTTAGAAGGTATTGTACCAAATTATGCTTCTAAAATATCGGCAGCAATCAATGCTAATATGATAAGAGGTATTAATTATGTTGAGAACAATCTTAAAGTTGAGCTTCCTGTTAAGTCTA
>DATFIZ010000080.1:0-31927 GCA_035269575.1 Bacteroidales bacterium
ATTGGAAAAAAACAATTTAGCTTTGAGTTCTTTTAGCCAGATGTTTTTCTTGTTTATCATCTCTAAAAGCTTCTTTGATATCAGTAAGGAAAATATGTTAAAAAAACACCCGTTCTCTTTAGCATTAAGGGCAAAAAAAAACGAGTGTTTTTTTCTATGGGGTAGAATTTTATTAATAATAGAATTAAAAGGTAAGCTCCTTCAACCCTTTAATCGTTTTTTGCGGATTTTCTGATTTAAAAACATAACTCCCGGCAACCAGTACATCACATCCTGCATCAACTAATCCTTTAGCGTTGGAGTGGTCAACACCTCCATCCACCTCGATAAGGGCATTCGATTTTTTTTCTGTAATGAGGTGTTTTAATTCTTTTACTTTTTCTAAAGCATTGGGAATAAATTTTTGTCCTCCAAATCCGGGATTTACCGACATAAGCAAAACCAAATCCACATCAGCAATAATATCCTTTAATAAATGAACAGGAGTATGTGGATTTAAACTAACCCCGGCTTTCATTCCCAGCGATTTTATTTTCTGAACACTACGGTGTAAATGGTTGCAGGTTTCAATATGTACAGTTAGTATATCAGCGCCGGCTTCATTAAAATCATCGATATATCTGTCGGGGTCGGTAATCATTAAATGAACATCCAACGGTTTTTGGGCAATTTTTTTTATGAATTTCATTACCGGGAACCCAAATGATATATTGGGAACAAAGATACCATCCATAATATCCAGATGAAACCAGTCGGCTTCACTTTGATTAAGCATGGTGATATCGCGTTCTAAATTTCCAAAATCGGCAGCCAGTAATGATGGAGAAATAAGATGATTCATAATTTTATCATTTTTACTACAAAAATAAATAAAAAAAGGAAACGGCTTTGTTTCCTTGAGATTAAATCCGGTAAAAGTATGTTTAACCTAAATAGGTTTTAAGGATTTTGCTGCGGGTAGTATGTTTTAAGCGTTTGATAGCTTTTTCTTTAATCTGACGTACCCGCTCACGGGTGAGGTTAAACTCTTCGCCGATTTCTTCCAGCGTGTATGGATGTTTCCCGTTTAATCCGAAATAGAGTTTAATGATATTGGCTTCGCGTTCGGTTAGCGAGGATAGGGCGCGTTCAATCTCTTTGCGTAATGAGTCATTTAGTAAGTTCCCGTCAGGGCTGGGGCTCTCATCACTAAGCAAAACTTCGTACATATCGCCGTCTTCGTCTTCGGTTAGCGGAGCGTCCATGCTTATGTGCCGTCCTGAGCTGCGCATGGCATCTTTAATATCTCCGGGTGCCAGCTCAATGGCTTTAGCGATCTCGTCAATCGAAGGTTCTCGTTCGTATTTTTGTTCTAATGCGGATAAAGCCCGGTTTATTTTATTGATCGATCCGATTTTATTTAAAGGTAAACGAACAATTCTTGCCTGCTCGGCCAATGCCTGTAAAATAGATTGACGTATCCACCACACAGCATAAGAAATAAACTTAAAGCCTCTGGTTTCGTCAAAACGTTTGGCTGCTTTGATGAGGCCAAGGTTTCCTTCGTTGATGAGGTCGGGCAGGCTAAGTCCCTGGTTCTGATATTGCTTGGATACAGACACCACAAACCGTAAGTTCGCTTTAATAAGCTTTTCCAGGGCCGTATTGTCTCCGTTGCGAACCTTTCTGGCCAGTTCAACTTCTTGCTCTGCAGTCAAAAGATCAACTTTCCCGATTTCATGCAAATACTTATCTAAAGAGGCAGTTTCGCGATTTGTTACCTGCTTAATGATTTTTAACTGTCTCATTCTCTTTATTAGGGGTTTTTAGGCTTTATTAAAACGTTACTTACCGACAAATTGTTACAAATATATTCAAATAAGTGAATAAAAAAACAGGATTATTTTATTTTTTTAGTTAAATGCATTAGTATAAATTTAATCCAATCGAAGCCTGACAAAAAAACGGGTAACACTACTTCTGATATATTATCATTTTAGCGATTAAATGGGACGATATCCAGTAGGATAGGATGATAATCTGACCGCTGACGAGATCAAAAGTTAAAAACAGATAAAAAAATTATCCTGATTTTTTTGCTATTTGTGAATTAATCTGTAATATTGCAATGTTTTTCCAAAGAAACAATTGTTAATCAACTCCTTTAGTAAAAAGTCATTCATTTTACTGGCGAAATCAATAAAAAACAAATTATATTCAAATATTTACTTAACACAATAACTAATTTCCATATAAAAATATGTACGACATTCTTGAATTGAATAAAAAATTGGTAAGTGAATTACGTGAAATTGCGAAATCACTGCAAATTAAGAAAGTTGAATCGTTAAAAAAACAGGATTTAATTTATAAAATTCTCGACCAGCAAGCTATAAATGCGACCAGCGATTCAAAATCCAGTAAAAAATCTTCCGGCCGGAAAAAAAGTAATGAGCAAACACAATCTTCTTCAAAGGCTGATGCTCCAGCGACATCCCAAAAATCAAAAGAAAAAACTGAGTCTCCCAAAAAGACCATAAAGCCAGAAGATAAAACTAAAAATGACAAAAAGAACGAAAGGTTTAAGCCGGAAGAAAGAACTAAAAATGTAAATAAGGAAGAAAGGTCTAAACCGGAAGAAACTAAAAAGGCTAAGGTTATTGAAAAGAAGGATAATAATTATCCTGAAAACAACCGCAGAGGACCTGCAAGATCATCGAATAACTATCAGAAACGTTCTCAAGATAAAAGAAACGAACGCTCGTTTGAGTTCGAAGGAATTATTACGAATTCAGGAGTGCTGGAAATAATGCCGGATGGTTATGGCTTTTTGCGTTCATCAGAATTTAATTACCTTAACTCACCCGATGATATCTATGTTTCACAGTCGCAAATTAAACTTTTCGGCCTTAAAACAGGGGATACCGTTGAAGGTACTATTCGCCCACCCAAAGAAGGAGAGAAGTATTTTCCTTTAATTAAAGTGGAGAAAATCAATGGACGAACTCCTGATTTTATCCGCGACAGGGTACCTTTTGATTATCTTACCCCACTGTTTCCGGAAAAAAAGTTTACCTTAAATAATAATAATAATGATAAACTATCAACCCGTATTGTTGATATGTTTGCTCCTATAGGAAAAGGTCAGCGAGGATTAATCGTTGCTCAGCCAAAAACCGGAAAGACCGTTCTTTTAAAGGATATAGCCAATGCTGTTGCTGCGAATCATCCCGAGGTATTCATGATTGTTCTTTTAATTGATGAACGTCCTGAAGAGGTAACCGACATGGCACGGAGCGTAAATGCAGAAGTTATTTCTTCTACTTTCGACGAACCCGCTGAAAGACATGTACGTGTTGCCAATATAGTATTAGAAAAAGCAAAACGATTGGTAGAATGTGGGCATGATGTAGTGATTTTACTCGACTCGATTACCCGTTTAGCCAGAGCTTTTAATACCGTATCACCTGCTTCCGGTAAAGTATTGTCCGGAGGGGTAGATGCCAATGCACTGCATAAACCGAAAAGATTTTTTGGTGCAGCCCGTAATATCGAAGAAGGGGGTTCGCTTACTATTCTTGCCACCGCACTTACCGAAACCGGATCGAAAATGGATGATGTTATTTTCGAAGAATTTAAAGGAACCGGTAATATGGAGTTACAACTGGACCGAAAACTTTCGAACAAACGTATTTATCCTGCGGTTGATATTACCGCTTCAAGTACTCGTCGTGAAGAGCTGTTGATTGACAAGGAGATGTTAAATAAAATCTGGATTCTTCGAAATTATTTGACGGATATGAATTCGACCGAAGCGATGGAGTTTTTACGCGACAGGCTGGTAAAAACACAAACCAATGAAGAGTTTATTATCTCAATGAACGATTAATGTTTAACAACACATATTTACCTGAAATGCGGACTTAAGTCCGCATTTTTTGTTTTGTAAATAAGATAAATAGGCGCTTATTTGAAATGAAAATGAATAAGTTTTCTTGGAATCTATTTTTTAACTTTCACTGCCAAATATGAGAATTTTATTTTATTTTTGTAGTATCATAATTTAGGTTAAATATCTTTTAATAAATAAATTAAGGAGTTAGAAATGTCACAAAAAAAGAAATTTATAACCTGCGATGGTAACTATGCAGCGGCTCATGTAGCTTATATGTTTAGTGAAGTTGCAGCGATTTACCCAATTACTCCCTCATCAACTATGGCAGAATATGTTGACGAGTGGGCGTCTCATGGAAGAAAAAATATTTTTGGCGATCAGGTACAAGTTACCGAAATGCAATCTGAGGGTGGTGCTTCAGGAGCTGTTCATGGTTCCTTGCAATCAGGAGCCTTAACATCTACTTTCACTGCATCACAAGGGTTGTTACTGATGATTCCCAATATGTATAAAATTTCCGGTGAATTATTGCCCGGTGTGTTTCATGTAAGTGCACGCAGCTTAGCTGCTCAGGCCTTGTCCATTTTTGGCGATCACAGTGATGTGATGAGTACACGCCAAACAGGATTTGCCATGTTAGCTACAGGTAGCGTGCAGGAAATTATGGATATTGCCGGTATCGCTCACCTGGCTTCTATTAAAACCCGAATTCCTTTTCTTCATTTCTTTGATGGTTTTAGAACATCTCATGAAATACAAAAGGTTGAATATTTCGAAAATGAGGATTTAGCTGAATTTATCGATTATGATGCATTGCAAAAATTTAGAAAAAATGCACTTAATCCCGAACATCCGGTAACCAGAGGTACTGCTCAAAACCCGGATATCTATTTCCAGGCACGCGAAGCAGCCAGTAAGTTTTATGATCCTGTACCGGATATCGTTGAAGAATATATGCAGGAAATTACCAAATTAACCGGACGCGAATATCACCCATTTACATACTACGGTGCCGAAGATGCTGAAAACATCATCGTTGCTATGGGTTCTGTTACTTCAACCATTAAGGAAGTAATAGATTATAAACTTGCTCAGGGCGAAAAAGTGGGTTTAATATCTGTTCATCTTTATCGTCCGTTTTCTGAAAAATATTTCATGAAAGCGCTTCCTAAAACGGTGAAACGAATTGCTGTTTTAGACCGTACCAAAGAAACAGGAGCAAACGGAGAACCATTGTATATGGATATCAGAGAATTATTCTACGAAAAAGAAGATGCTCCGATTGTGGTAGGTGGCCGGTATGGATTAAGCTCTAAGGATACTACTCCGGCTCATATCATTTCTGTATATGATAATTTAAATCTTCCCGAAGCCAAGAATCATTTTACGGTAGGAATTGTTGATGATGTTAAATTTACATCATTACCGATACTTCCAGATGTAAGCGTTGTTCCTAAAGGTACTTTCGAAGGTAAATTTTATGGATTAGGTTCTGACGGTACCGTTGGAGCGAATAAAAACTCTATCAAAATTATTGGTGATAGTACCGATAAGTATGCTCAGGCTTATTTTGCTTACGACTCTAAAAAATCAGGTGGTATTACCGTTTCTCACCTTCGTTTTGGGGATCAAACCATACGTTCAACCTATTTAGTTGGAACCCCCGATTTTGTGGCTTGTCACGTACCTGCATATCTTCAAAAATATGATATGCTTAAAGGGATTAAAAAGGGTGGAACATTCTTGTTGAACAGTATTTGGGATGCCGAAGAAACAAAAAATCATTTCCCCGATGCAATGAAGAAAACGCTTGCTGAAAAGGAGATAAAATGTTACATCATTAATGCAACAAAAATTGCCGAAGAAATTGGTTTAGGAAACAGAACCAATACCATTATGCAATCTGCTTTCTTTAAGATTTCTAATGTAATTCCTTACGACAAGGCTGTAGAAGAAATGAATAAAGCGATTGTTAAAACTTTTGGTCGTAAGGGCGAGGATGTTGTTAACATGAATAAAACTGCTGTTGAACGGGGTGGTGATGTTGAAGAAATTAAGATTCCTTCTGAATGGAAAAATATTGAAGTGAAAGCAGAAACCGATAACCGGAATGTTCCTGATTTTATTAAAAATGTCGTAGAGCCAATTAATGCTCAAAAAGGAGATGATCTTCCGGTTAGTGCCTTTGCCGGACGTGAAGACGGAACATTCCCCGCAGGAACAACAGCCTATGAAAAACGTGGAATTGCCGTTACGGTGCCCGAATGGATTTCAGACAACTGTATCCAGTGTAACCAGTGTGCATATGTTTGCCCACATGCTGTTATTCGTCCATTCTTATTAACCGATGAGGAAGCAAAAAATGCTCCCGAAGGAACAACTACCATCAAAGGTAAAGGAGGTATCAAAGAATATAATTTCAGAATTCAGGTTAGTGTCCTTGACTGTACCGGTTGCGGTAACTGTGTGGATGTTTGTCCTGCTCCGGACAAAGCACTGGAAATGAAATCATTAGAGTCTCAGCTGGAAGAAGATAAACGATGGGATTATATGCATCACAAGGTTGGTTATAAAGATCATGTATTACCCAAAGACAAAACCGTTAAAAACAGCCAGTTTGCACAGCCATTATTTGAGTTTAGCGGTGCTTGTGCGGGTTGTGGTGAAACACCTTATATCAAAACGATAACCCAGCTTTATGGCGACCGAATGATGATTGCCAACGCTACCGGTTGTTCTTCAATTTATGGAGGTTCAGCTCCATCAACTCCATATTGTGCCAATAATGAGGGTCACGGACCGGCATGGGCAAATTCACTGTTCGAAGATAATGCTGAATATGGTTATGGTATGGCTGTTGGTGTTGAAAAACTTCGCCAACGAATATCCGAAAAGATGAATGCTGCCATGAATGAAGTATCAGCAGATACACAAGCAGCATTTAAAGAGTGGATTGAATCCATGGCAGATGCTGAGAAATCCAAAGTAGCTTCTGCTAAAGTTGTGGAAGCCTGTAAGAAAGAGAAACATCAGTTAGCCAAAGATATCCTGCAGTTAGAACAATACCTGGTTAAGAAATCAGTTTGGATTATTGGTGGTGACGGATGGGCCTATGATATCGGTTATGGTGGATTAGACCATGTGCTGGCATCGGGTGAAGATGTAAACGTTCTGGTTTTGGATACCGAAGTATATTCCAATACCGGAGGTCAGGCATCTAAGTCAACTCCTGTTGGAGCTGTGGCTAAATTTGCGGCGGCTGGTATGCGCGTTCGTAAGAAAGACCTTGGAATGATGGCTATGACTTATGGACACGTATATGTAGCTCAGGTTTCTATGGGTGCCAGTCAAAACCAATATTTTAAAGCCATTAAAGAAGCTGAAGCATATCCCGGACCCTCATTGATTATTGCTTACTCTCCTTGTATTAACCACGGATTAAGAGCAGGTATGGGTAAAACTCAGCTGGAAGAAAAATTAGCCGTTGAATGTGGCTACTGGCATAACTTTAGATTTAATCCATTACTGGAAGCTGAAGGAAAGAATCCTTTTGTGATAGATTCTAAAGAACCGGATTGGAGCAAATTCCAGGATTTCTTACAAAGTGAGGTTCGTTATACTTCGCTTAAGAAATCATTCCCCGATGTGGCCGATGAATTATTTGTTCGTGCCGAAGATGACGCTAAGTGGAGATACAATAACTATAAACGGTTAGCAGCTTACGAATATTCTAAATAAAAACGACTATATCTCTTGAAAAGCAGGCTCAGCAAAGCCTGCTTTTTTTATGACTTGTTTTTGAGAGAGCTTAAATGAACTTATTGGCAATTAACTTGTTGTAATAAAAAAGGAAAAAATTAAAAACACAACAACTATGGCTGATTTATCAACAAGTTATTTAGGATTAAAACTTAAAAACCCGATCATTGCCGGAGCATCTAATCTGGTAACAAGTTTGGAAAATGTAAAAGCAATGGAGAAAGCAGGGGTTGCTGCTATTGTTTACAAATCACTTTTCGAGGAGCAAATTAATCTTGAGGCTGCTAAAATGGACGAAGAACTTGAAGCATATAATGAACGGCATGCCGAGATGATTACCTTATTTCCGGACCTTGAACATGCCGGGCCCAAAGAGCATCTTTTACACCTGAAAAAGGTAAAACAAAACACTTCTATTCCAATTATTGCCAGCTTAAATGCAATTTACGAAGAAACCTGGGTCGAATATGCTCAACTGATCGAAGAAACAGGTGTTGATGCCCTCGAAATTAATCTTTATAGCGTGCCTAAAAAGTTTGATCTTACCAGTGAACAGGCAGAAGAAAAACAATTAGAAATTGTTAAAAAAGTTAAAAATGCACTAAAAATACCGGTGAGCGTTAAAATTAGTGCTTTTTATTCCAATCCCTTAAGTTTTATCAAAAAGCTGGACAAACTGAATGTCGATGGAATTGTACTGTTTAATAAACTTTTTGAACCCGAGATTGATATTGATAAGGAAGAACATATTTTTCCTTTTAACCTGAGTAATAAAGGTGATTATCGTTTGTCTTTGCGTTATGCCGGTTTACTTCATGGTAATATTAATGCAGATATTACTTCCTCTTCAGGTATTTTTGAAGGGGAGGATGTGATTAAATTATTGCTGGCCGGAACAGATACCGTTCAGGTTGTTAGTACCTTATATAAAAACAAAATTGATCATACCTCGAAAATGCTTTCTGCAATAACGAACTGGATGGATGAAAAAGGATATGATACAATCAACGATTTTAAAGGGAAGCTTGCAAGGAAAAATACCAATGATCCTTTTGTTTATCTTAGAGCTCAATATGTAGATGCACTACTAAACAAATCGGAAAATATTATCAAGAGTTTTCCTGCACTATAGATAAATTTATATATTCAGTAACCACCTGCAAATAGTTTGCAGGTGGTTTTTTTTATTTTTTTAGTTTATAAAGTTGTAAACTAAAAAAACCTTTGTATGTTTGCAACTTAATTTAAAAACACCAATTTAATTATGAATAAGGAAGAACGATTGAAGAAACAGAAGGAGTTAATTGAAGAAATAGGTATTTATTATGATAAAGAAGGATTTCAACCCATTGCCGGCAGAATACTGGGATTATTGATGGTAATGGATAAGGAGCGATTCACCTTTGATGAAATTGTGGAAGAGTTACAGATTAGCAAAAGCTCGGCAAGTAATACCTTACGAAACCTGGAAATGCGAGGAGATATTGAATATATCACTCTGCCTGGTGAGCGTAAACGATATTTTCAGATTAACAGAAAAGAGCCATTATCCATAATCGAAGAGTTTGAAAAGAAAATTCTGAAGACCAAAGAAATTTTTGATTATCTCCTGGAATTAAAAGAAAATCCAGAATCACCTAATGCAATATTTTTTATGGAACTCAGGAATATTACAAAATTGCTGTTAACCAGTTTTGAACAATGCAAAGATGAATACAAATCGAGTGAAAAGTAATAGTTGAAAATTTATAAAAAACGAACGATTGAATTATGAAACGAACATGAATTTTTTTAATCAAAAAATACACACACGATTATGATTAAAATAAATTCATGAGAGTTCCTGAATGTGAAGAAATTTTTAGTTTCTTCATTTTCAGTAAACTAAAAATTTTAAACAGATGAAAAGAATAGTTTTAATTACACTATTAATATGGGTTTGGGGCAGTGTTTTTGCTCAGGAAGAATCTTTTTCTTTTACCTTGCAGGAAGCCCGTGAATATGCATTAGAGCATAATAAAACCCTGTTAAATGCCCAAAGTGATGTGGCTTTAGCCGAAGAAAAATACAAAGAGACACGCGGCTCCGGATTGCCCCAGGTTAATGGTTCAATGGATTATACCACCAATTTTAATTATGAGTTTGAATTTGGCATGGGAGGACAAACCACTGAATTTGAGTTTGAAAACCCGCAATTACTAGATGCAGGCGATATGGAAGTTATAAAAGCATTAGGGCAAATGTTTGGCCCTTCAGAAGGGGCTAATACTATTGTTATGGAAGACCAGGCCAATGCAAGTATACAGGTATCGCAACTTATTTTTAACGGACAATACTGGATTGGACTTAAGATGGCTAAATTAAGTAAGGATATTGCTGCAAAAAGCCTCAATGCATCTGAAAATGACCTGAAAGAGAATGTAGGAAACCTGTATTATGGTATTCTGGCTTCGCAAAAGTTTATTAAAATAATAGATAATATTAAAGAAAATAATAAGGATATTCTGAAACAGATGCAGAATATGTATGAAAAAGGGATGGTTGAGGAAATTGAAGTGGACCAGATAAGGATGGGGATTTCAGAACTGGAAAATTCTAAAAAAACAATGGAAAGAAGCCTGGAATATAGTATAAACACGTTTAGGTTTGTTTTGGGGATTGAAAATAATGCCCCCATTGAATTTGAAGATGACCTGGATGAGTTCTTAGCTAATATCATGGAAGAGAATTTATTGACCTCCGATTTTGATATTTCACAAAACCCATCTTATCAGCTGGTAGAAACTCAGGAAGAAATTGGTGAAGAAAGTATTGCGATGCAAAAGTGGGCTTATGCTCCTACTATTTCCGGCTTTTATAATTACCGGGAAAAGATATTAAAGTCAAGCTTTGATTTAAGTCCCAAAAACACAGCCGGTTTGACTTTGAGCGTGCCTATCATTTCAGGCGGTACTCGAAGTGCTCAACTTAGTCAGGCCAGAATTGAATATGAAAAAATAAACCGAAATAAATCTTTATTAGAAGAGCAACTCGAATTGCAAAATCGACAGTTGATTTATGAATTGAAAAATGCTATCGATAATTATCAAATGCAAAAAGATAATGTGCAAGTGGCTCAGCGTGTTTATGAAAACTCAAATAATAAATATAAACATGGGCAATTATCTGTAGTAGAGTTAAATCAAACCAGAAATAACTACCTGCAGGCAGAAAATAATTATGTTTCATCCATTCTTAATTTGTTGCAGGCAAAACTTAAGAAAGATAAACTATATAATAATTTATAAATGTTAATTCCAAAATATAAAAAAATGAAATCATTAGGAAAAATAAGTATTGTAGCGGCTGTCATTGTATTATCATTTTCCTGTAACCGCGAAAATAATACCAATACAGATACAGTAAACGAAGAGGAAAAAGTATTTCCGGTAAAAACCGAAAAAATACAAAAAGAAACCATTACAAGAACCATCGAGTATACTGCAAACCTTGTTGCTTTCAAAGAAATACATTATCCTCCTGCCTCGCCGGGACGAATTGATAAAATACTGGTTGAAGTAGATGATCGGGTTGCTAAAGGACAGGTGTTGGTTGAGATGGATAAAACGCAACTTATGCAGGCAAAAGCACAGTTTGAGAATGCTAAATTTAATTTTCAGAGTATTGATACGTTGTTCCGGATGGGAAGCGCAACCAAGCAACAATACGAATCTGCTAAGATGCAATATGAGATGGCTAAATCACAATATAAGTTTGCCAGCGAAAATTCTATTTTGGAATCACCTATCGATGGGGTGGTAACCGGTAAATATTTCGAAGATGGGGAGATGTACTCGGGTACACCGAATACAGCTTCAGGGAAATCTGCTGTTCTTTCGTTAATGCAAATCAATCCCCTTAAAGTTAATGTTAGTATATCACAGCGTTATTTCCCTTTATTCAAAAAAGGGATGAGAGCCGTTATTCAAACAGATATTTATCCTGAAAAAGTATTTATAGGTGAAGTGAAAAGGGTATACCCAACCATTGATGCTGCTACCAGAACTTTCCAAACAGAAATAATCGTTAATAATGAAGATAAAATATTGCGACCGGGAATGTTTGCCCAAATTAAAATAGAACTTAAAGATGTTGAAACAATTGTTGTACCTGCAATTGCTGTTCTTAAGCTCGAGGGAACCAATACACGATATGTTTTTGTAAATGAGAACGGAACGGCTAAGCAAATAAATGTGAAGTTAGGTAAACGTTTTGATGATAAAATTGAGCTGGTATCCGATAAAATCAGGGTAGGAGACGAACTGATTGTTGAAGGACAGGCGAATCTTTTAGATGGGTCTGATTTAAAGGTTGTTCATTAAAACTACCTACCGGTTTACTTTTATAAAACTTTTTAAAAAATAAAATTATGAGTATATATGGAAATGCTGTAAAAAAGCCTATAACTACCATAATGATCTTCCTGGCTATTGTAGTCTTTGGAATATATTCGTTAGTTAAACTGCCCATTGATGTTTACCCTGAAATAGAATATCCAGCAATAACAGTCTTTACAACCTATGCAGGGGCCAGTGCCTCAGATATTGAAACCAATATTTCAGAACCTGTTGAGGATGCTTTGAATACGATTGATAATCTGAAAGAAATTACATCTGTTTCAAGGGACAATATATCAGTGGTAACCCTTGAGTTTGAATACGAGACTGATCTGAATGAGGCGGCAAATGATATCCGCGATGCTATTGCATTGATTGAAGATGTGTTGCCCGAAGACGCCGATAAACCGAATATCTTTAAGTTTAGCTCCAGTATGATGCCAATAGGGGTATATGCAGTTACCGCAGATAAAAGTTATCAGGGGATAGAAAAAATCCTGGAACAAGAAATCATTAACCCCCTGAACAGGATCGAAGGAATTGGTTCAATTTCTATTATTGGTGCACCAACACGGCAGGTGAAAATTGAAATTAACCCCCGAAGATTAGAAGCCTACAATATGACCATTGAACAGATTGGAAATGTGCTTCGGGCAGAGAATTTAAATATGCCTTCGGGTAATATTAAAATGGGACAAATGAGCTACCCTTTGCGTATTGAAGGGGAGTTTGAAAATAGCGACATGATTAAAAATATAGTGCTGGGAAACTATAACGGACAGGCCATTTATTTAAAAGATGTTGCTCATGTACAGGATTCTTTAAAAGAGATGACGGTCGATGAAAAAATTAATGGAGAGCAGGGGGTTCGGATTATGGTGATGAAACAGTCCGGTGCTAATACCGTGAAAATTGCCAAAGAGTTTAACAAGCGGTTAGATGAGTTAAAAAGCGGCCTGCCTTCAGACATTGAAATAATGAATGTATTCGATTCCAGTGAGTTTATTAAAGGTTCCATTAATAATCTTACTAAAACGCTCATGTTTGCTCTTCTATTTGTTACGCTAGTTGTGCTGTTTTTCCTAGGTCGCTGGCGAGCAACATTTATTATCGTATTAACTATACCAATTTCGTTAATTGTTGCATTTATTTTTCTTCATGTTACCGATAGCTCAATCAATATTATCTCGTTATCAGCCCTTTCTATTGCTATAGGGATGGTGGTTGATGATGCTATTGTTGTTTTAGAAAATATAGCCAAACATATCGACAGAGGAAGCTCTCCCCGTGAGGCAGCTATTTATGCAACCAATGAAGTTTGGCAGGCTGTAGTGATTACGACACTTACTGTTGTCGCAGTATTTTTCCCTATGACTATGGTAGGAGGTATGACTGGTGTGCTCTTTAGTCAGTTGGGCTGGATTGTTACAATTACTGTTATTACATCAACCATTGCGGCTATTACACTTACTCCAATGTTAAGTTCTAAAATGCTTCGGTTAATAAAATCTGATGGTAACGGTAACAGTAGTTATTATAATCGTGTAATGCCATTGTTTAACAAACTGGATAATGCTTATGGTAAAATTTTAAAATGGAGCTTGTGTCATAAAAGATTAATTACCATTGTTTCTTTTGTTATATTTTTTGGTTCATTAGCATTGCTGGGTAAAATCGGAACCGAATTTATCCCGGAAACCGATGAAGGGCGTTTGTCTATTACTATTGAATTACAACCGGGAACAAGAGTTGAGAAAACTGCAGCTACAGCGCGCATTATTGACAGGTATGTAAGTGATATTCCTGAGGTTGATTTAATTTCTACTTCAGCAGGTAGTGATGATGAAGGAGGAATGATGGCTATTTTTATGTCGACAGGCCCTAATATTATTAACTATACGATTGGTTTGGTAGAATTGGAAGAACGTAACAGAACCGTATGGGAGATAGCCGAAGAGATTAGACAAGAGTTGTCGGGAATGCCCGTAATTATGAACTATAACATAACTACCGGGGGCGCTGAAATGGGAGGAAATACTGTTGATGTGGAAATTTTTGGATACAATTTTGATCAAACGACTATATTAGCCAATCAAATTTCCAAGCGATTAAAAACGATTCAGGGTGCACGCGATATTCAAATTAGTCGAGAAAAAGAGAAGCCGGAATTAAGGGTTGAGCTTGACAGAGAAAAGATGTCTGCCGTTGGATTAAATACCGCGATGGTTTCTACGGCTCTTTATAACCGGGTGGCCGGATTAACAGCCTCAAAATACAGAGAAGATGGCGAAGAATATGATATCGTAATCCGTTTTACAGAAGAGTTCCGGAATTCCATCAGTGATTTGGAGAATATATCTCTACAAACAGCTACCGGTTCTACGGTTAAGTTAGGCGAAATAGGAGAAATTAACGAGTATTGGTCGCCTCCGAATATTGAAAGAAAAAGGAGGGAGAGAGTTGTTACTGTTTCGTCTACGCCCTATAAAACTTCGTTGGGTGAGTTAGCGGCCAATATCCAGCAGGAGATTGACAAGATGGATATTCCGAAGGAAGTGTCCATTGAGATCGGTGGTGCCTATGAAGATCAGCAGGAAAGTTTTGTGGATCTGGGCATGTTACTTTTATTAAGTCTTGTGCTTGTGTATATTGTTATGGCCTCGCAATTTGAGTCACTCAAAATGCCCTTTATTATCATGTTTTCTATTCCGTTTGCATTTACCGGGGTTATCCTGGCCTTGTATATCACCAATACAACTTTAAGTGTTATTGCAGCACTGGGAGCGATTATGCTGGTGGGTATTGTGGTTAAAAATGCCATTGTGCTGGTCGATTATATTAACCTGATGCGCGACAGGGGATATGTACTCGATGAGGCTATTATCGAATCAGGAAAATCAAGGTTACGTCCGGTATTAATGACCGCATTAACTACTATTCTAGGTATGCTCCCACTGGCATTAAGTACCGGAGAAGGTTCAGAAATCTGGAGTCCGATGGGTATCTCGGTAATTGGAGGGATGATTTTTTCTACGCTCATTACGATGATTATTGTACCTATTATTTACAGAGTATTTGCCAGCCGGGGCGAACGTGATAAAAAGAAAAATGTACGGAGCAAATTTAAATTTATGGATATGTAATAATTTACTAATTTTTGGAATACAAAGATTAGTTTAAAAAATAGAACATTATGAAAGCAATTTTTATTGTATACAATCAGGCACATACCGAGAAAGTAGAATATATGCTTGACCGTCTGGAGATTAAGGGGTATACATTCTGGGAGAATGTATACGGAAGAGGCTCGGAGGATGGTGTCCCCCATATGGGGACGCATACCTGGCCCGAAACAAATTCAGCTACTCTTACCATGGTTGATGATGATAAGGTAGATGTAGTTTTGGAAAAAATTAAAATGCTGGATTCAATTAATGAGGAAGTTGGGATTCGGGCTTTCGTTTGGGATATCCTCAAAATGGTATAATAAACATTATTTTCTTATAGAAAGGTGCCGGAAGAAAAAAAATGTATGCTAATCTTCCGGCATTTTTTTATTTTAACCGAACAAGTACATCGCCTTTGGAAACCATGTCGCCGTGTTCGAAAAATATCTCATCTACTTCTCCATCATGTTCAGAAACAATTTCATCGTAGGTATAGTTATTCTCAATATAACAAATTCGCTGACCTTTTTTTACCTGATTCCCTAGTTCAATGGCTTGTTCCTCGATAAAATAGTTTAAATTGTAAAATATCCTGCCCATATAAGGTGAAGTAATATCTTTTTTACCCGGCTCCGGTTTTACTCCTCCGGATTTGGGTGATTTAGCCTCAGTACGTAATTTTTGTAATTCTTCGTTAAATCTTTTTTTCGCTACCCCCGATTTGTAATCTCTGTATTGACGCTCGTGCATGGCAAATTCAAATAGTTCTTCATCATCCTCACCGGAATCCCAGTTATTTTCTTCCATCTCTTTCCGATAGTTATCTAACTCATCGGGATAATTATCCTGGGGAACACCCTGGTAGAATTCTTTTCCCGATTCTTCTGCTATTTTAATAATTTCAGGAGCAAGCTTTCCGGGTAATTTACCGGCTTTTCCTAATATCATATCCCATGCATTGTTGTCAATGATGGAGAATTTTGCTTTGCCTTGTATTTCCTGCATCACATTTAATAGGGCAATATTTTTTACATACTGGCTAAAAGGAGTTACCAGGGGTGGATTTCCCAGCTTAGGCCAGATATCAATCACTTCATCAAACAGTTTAACCAGTAAATCATCTTCCGATAATTTACCTTTTCCCTGGGCCTCTAAGGTTTGATTTAATCCCTGATGTACATTTTTTAAATCGGCCATCATACTGCCCATCATCCCGCCGGGTAATCCTGCATGGACTAATAATGATGACATATAACGGTTTTTGGGGTTAATAAAATAACCCAGAAAATCATCAATAAACTCCTGACTTAAAGCCCGTGCTTTCATATATGCTTTCATATTGATTTCGGGTACTTTAAATCCTGCATCTTTAAGCATAGCCTGAATCGTTATGACATCAGGATGGACCATACCCCAGGAAAGAGGCTCCATAGCAACATCGACATAATCAACACCCGCTTTAGCCACTTCTAACATAGAAGCTACAGAAAAACCAGGGCCTGAGTGTCCATGATATTGAACAATCAGGTCCGGATATTTCTTTTTTATTTCTCTTACAAGGTTGCCCAGTGTTACCGGCCTTCCAACACCAGCCATATCTTTAAGGCAAATTTCATCGGTACCATATTCTACCGCTTTATCTACAACACCCATGTAATAATCAACCGTATGTATTTCAGAATGGGTAATACTTAAGGTAGCCTGCGATATCATTCCGGCTTCTTTGGCATATTTTATCGATAATTCAAGATTTCTGTGGTCATTTAATCCGCAAAATGAGCGTGCAATATCAACACCTTGTGCTTTTTTTACTTTAAACATCAACTTGCGAACATCTTTAGGCACAGGGTACATACGTATCCCATTTAATGCTCTTTCAAGCATGTGCGTTTGAATTCCCGCTTCGTTAAAGGGTTTGGTCCACTCTCTTACCGCTTTGTTCGGGTTCTCTCCATATAAAAGATTTACTTGCTCAAAAGCACCACCGTTGGTTTCAATACGTGAAAAACAGCCCATATCAATAATTACGGGGGCTATTTTCTTGAGTTGATCTACTCTGGGCACATACTTCCCTGAAGATTGCCACATATCACGATAAAGCAGACTAAATTTTATCTCTTTGCTCATATTACAAGTTCCTTTTTGTCAATATATTTTTTAAAAAATATTGTTTTGAAATGACAAAGCAACAATTTTTTTCTTTCTAATGCTATGTTATAAAAAATGTTGCTTTTTTTATTATTTATAATTAATTGATTATCATCTGTTTTAATTAGATGTTTGCTGCCTTAAAAAGTTTAATTAAAAAAACAAGTTATGAAATATGCTGAATATTTGAAAGGGGGTCATATTCAAACGGGTATTTTTTTGTTTTAATGTTTCTATCGATTTTTGCTGTTACAATAGGAGCTGCCAATATGATAAACAACCGTTCCATCTGATTTTTCATCCTGCAGGGTTCTCATATTTTTATTTTTATTCGAACTAAATTAATTTAAAATTTTTAACTTTGCAGCATTAAAAGAAGAACAATTTTGGGAAGAATTTTAGCTATCGATTATGGAAGAAAAAGAGTTGGCTTAGCTGTAAGCGACCCCATGCAGATGATTGCCAACTCGTTAACTACAATACATGTTAAAGATATTTGGGATTTCTTATCGGATTATCTTCAAAAGGAAGCGGTTGATTGTATTGTCGTAGGTTATCCTAAACAAATGAACAATCAGGCATCAGAAGCTGTTCGTTATATTAATCCTTTTTTGAAACGTTTACAAAAACTATATCCAGAAATGAATATTCAGTTGGTTGATGAGCGATTCACATCAAAAATGGCACATCAAACAATGATTGATGCCGGATTAAAAAAGAAAGCAAGACAAAATAAAGCACTGGTAGATACCATTAGCGCCAATATTATTTTGCAATCTTATTTACAACAACGATCAAAATTTTAAATCAATGATTTATCCAATAGTTATATACGGTTCCCCGGTTTTGCGCAAGGTTGCCAAAGAAATTGATCAGGATTATCCCCATCTGAAAGAATTTATTGCAGATATGTGGGAAACAATGTATCATTCTGATGGTATAGGATTAGCATCTCCTCAGGTAGGAAAATCAATTCGTTTATTTGTGATTGACGGAACACCCATGGAAGAAGATGACCCAACACTTAAAGATTTTAAAAAAGTGTTTATCAATCCACAAATTACAGAAAGGATAGAGGAAGATATTCTTTATTCAGAAGGGTGTTTAAGTATTCCGCTTATCAGAGAGGAAGTGATGAGACCTGCAAAAATTAGAATTGAATACTATGATGAAAATTTTAACTTTCATGATGAATGGTTTGAGGGTGTTGCAGCTCGTATCATTCAGCACGAATACGATCATTTGGAAGGAATTTTATTTACCGATAAAGTAGCACCCATTAAAAAGCGTTTGCTTAAAAATAAATTGCAGGCCATTTCAAAAGGGAAATTTAACGTGGATTATAAATTTAAATTAGCCAAATAACTTTCTTAGTGATTTACCTGGATTAAACCTTTGAAGTTAATATTCCAAAGGTTTTTTTATACCTGCTTGTTAAATAATTTTTCATTATTTTCCGGTAAAAAAAATTGTTTGACGATTCGTTTCCGGATTGGCATTGTCCGGCGAGCCGAAAAACCAGTACAGTGAGCGTTAAAAAAATCTGCTGTTCGAACCGAGCGTTTTGTGCGAGCTCGCCGAAGGCAAGCACTGACCGAAGGGAAGTGCAAGTTTAGATTTTTTAGCTCACATCGCGTAGTTTTTCGAGTGAGGCGGGCGGAACCTTGAATTTCTTTGCGTACTTTCTTGTTTCAAGACAAGAAAGTATGTGGGGTCAGGGGCAAAGTCCCTGAAATAGGAAATTGGTAAATGGTAAATAAAATCAAAGTTTCAGAATGGATGCAATATTTTTAACGGACAACAGTGATAATTTTTGATGTGCTTAATGTTTGCATTAAACAGGTATATGTCACAAAAAAAGTGCATTAAATCTAATTTATTTTGAATTTGTTATTTGTATTTTGAAATTTTATTGTAAAGTCTAATTATATTTGTTGCGTCTTTAACCTTTTATTATTTATTAAAAAAAAGTTTTTTACAATGGAAGTTACATTAGATACCGCTAAAAAATTAGGATTATTACCCGAGGAGTTTGAAGTTATTAAAGAGATCATGGGACGTACGCCCAATTTTACCGAGTTAAGTATTTTTTCGGTAATGTGGTCGGAACATGCATCCTATAAAAATTCAATAAAATGGTTAAAGACATTGCCCAGAACCGGCAAACAATTACTTGCTGAGGCAGGTCAGGAAAATGCAGGGTTGGTCGATATTGGAGATGGTTTGGCCTGTGCTTTTAAGATCGAGTCACATAACCATCCCTCGGCTGTAGAACCTTATCAGGGTGCAGCTACCGGTGTAGGTGGAATTAATCGCGATATTTTTACCATGGGTGCAAGACCTGTAGCACAATTAAATTCACTGCGTTTTGGAGATATTCACCTGGATCGTACCAAATGGCATTTAAAAGGTGTTGTAAAAGGTATCGGAGATTATGGGAATGCTTTTGGAATTCCTGTTTTAGGCGGGGAAGTGTTTTTTGATAAATGTTATAATACGAATCCCTTGATAAATGCCATGTCGGTTGGTATAATGAAAAAAGATGATACCATTTCTGCTATTGCAAAAGGAGTTGGAAATCCCGTATATATTGTGGGTTCATCTACCGGCAAGGATGGAATTCATGGAGCAACTTTTGCATCGGCAGACTTAACTGAAAATTCGGCCGACGACTTACCATCTGTTCAGGTAGGCGATCCTTTTATGGAAAAATTACTGCTTGAGGCAACGCTTGAATTAAACAAAACAGGAACTGTTGTTGGAATGCAGGATATGGGTGCTGCAGGAATTATCTGTTCTACTTCTGAAATGTCTGAAAAAGGAGGACACGGAATGAAGATTGACCTGGATAAAGTTCCTTTACGTCAGCAGGATATGCATCCCTTTGAGATATTGTTGTCCGAATCACAAGAACGAATGTTGGTTGTTGTTGAAAAAGGTAAAGAGGCTGAGGTTGAACAAATCTTTGAAAAATGGGATTTGAATTGTGCCATTATCGGTGAAGTAATTGCCGATGACCGGCTTTATTTCTATATGCATGATGAATTGGTTGCCGATGTTCCCGCTTCATCCCTGGTTCTTGGTGGTGGTGCTCCGGTGTACGAACGCGAATATAAAGAGCCTGCTTATTTTAAAGCGTATAAAAAATTTAAAATGGAGGATGTTCCTGAACCGGAAAATTACAAAGAGGTGGCCCTCAAAATGATTAAAAATCCCAATATTGCTTCTAAGCGTTGGGTTATTGAACAGTATGATACGATGGTTGGTACAGGAAATATGGGTACTAATTTCCCTGCCGATGCGGGTATTTATAATATTAAAGGGACCAACAGAGCGTTGGCAATGACTGTCGATTGTAATGCACGCTATGTAAATGCTGATCCTGAAAAAGGAACCGCTATAGCCGTAGCCGAAGCAGCCCGGAATATTGTTTGCTCAGGCGGTATTCCTTTAGCTGTAACCAACTGCTTGAATTTTGGGAATCCCTATAACCCTGAAGTTTATTGGCAGTTTGTACATGCTATAAAAGGAATGACACATGCCTGTAAGAAGTTTAACACTCCGGTTACCGGCGGGAATGTTAGCTTTTATAATCAAATGCAGGTTAAAGGAAAAACCGTTCCTGTTTTTCCAACACCAACCATTGGCATGATTGGTTTAATTGAAGATAAAAACAATCAAATGAGCATCTCTTTCAAAAATAAGGGAGATATGATTTATCTTATAGGTAAATCTAAAGAAGATATTAATTCATCCGAATATCTTTATTCATATCATGGAATTGAGAAATCGCCGGCACCTTATTTCGACTTAGAAGAAGAACATCAGGTGCAGGAAACCATTCAAAAATTGATCAATAAAAATTTAGTTTTGTCAGCGCATGATGTTTCTGATGGAGGTTTGTTTACAACTTTAGTGGAAAGTGCAATGATTAAGGGATTTGGATTTGATGTTACCGCTGATGCAGAAGTGAGAAAAGATGCCTTCTTATTTGGAGAATCACAAAGCAGAGTGGTTGTTTCTGTTTCTCCAACCAACGAAGATCATTTTATTGATTTTATGATTGAACAAAAAGTTCCTTTTTCGGCTTTAGGTCATGTTACTAAATCGGAATTTAGAATTGATGATAACTCATACGGCTTTGTTTTCGATATAAAGAAATTGTATGATAATGCCCTTGAAGAATTGCTTACCGAAGAAATATAAACGTGACAAAACCCTATAAAGATCAAAAAACAGGAAAAAAAGAGCAGGTTACTCTTATGTTTAATAATATTGCCCGGCGATATGATTTTTTAAACCATTTTTTATCATTAGGGATTGATAAAATATGGCGAAAAAAGGCTATAAAAACCCTCTCTAACCTGAAACAAAAATCTTTTTTGCTTGATATTGCCTGCGGTACAGGCGACCTCGCCATTGAAGCATTAAAATTAAATCCCGGGCATATTATGGGTATCGATATCTCGGATGAGATGCTAAAAATTGGAACGAATAAAGTTGAACAGATAGGAGCCAGCCAGATAATAACCCTACAAAACGGGGATGCTGAAAATATGGCTTTTAAGGATAACTCTTTTGATGCCATTACTGTAGCCTTTGGGGTGCGGAATTTTGAAGACCTTTCCAAAGGTTTGTCTGAAATGTGGCGTGTATTAAAGCCCGGAGGACATGTTGTGGTATTGGAGTTTTCTAAACCGCACCTATTTCCTGTAAAACAGATTTATCAGTTTTATTTTAATGTTATCCTGCCGGTTATAGGTAAAATTTTTTCTAAGGATCAGACCGCTTATTCATACCTGCCCCAGTCGGTAAATCGTTTCCCTGAACGGGAAGATTTTATACAAAAAATGGAAGATGCAGGTTTCTTACAATGTTTTTACAGAACACTAACTTTTGGTATTGTTACCATTTATTATGCCGGGAAAAAAGAAAAATAAAAAATGTAATATTTTGCTGCAATGGTTCGTTTACTACAATTATAAAGATAGCATGCGAAAAATACTTTTTTCCATATTATTAATCATAATGGGTTATTCTGCATCAGCTCAAAAGGAGACTGTCCTTAATTACCAGGAGGTTGATTATAAGAAAATTCATTTTGGTTTTACCATAGGTTTGAATACGATGGATTTTAAATTAACCCCTTCAATGAATACTTATGGAGTTGATGAGGCAATGTTGGTGCCTGAAATTAATAACTTAACCCCCGGATTTCATGTAGCTGTAATTTCCAGTTTGAGATTAAACGAGTATTTCGATTTAAGATTTTTACCCGGAATATCGTTGGGTCAGCGTAATATCCTTTTTTATGATGAAAATAATCAGGTGGATTCAGAAATGAAAATTGAATCCACATTTATTGATATTCCATTGGTATTAAAATATAAAGCAATAAGAATAAAAAATACCAGACCCTATTTAGTTGGCGGATTAAATTTTCGTCGGGATATGGCCAGAAATAAAGATTTTAACGAAGATGAAGGGGTTTATATCAAGTTAAATCCCTTTGATATTTACTATGAAATAGGGTTTGGGTTTGATTTTTACCTGGCATATTTTAAATTATCAACTGAAATTAAATACTCTATAGGAACATTTAATGTTGTTTCGTCTGATAAATCTGAAGACTTCCCTCAATTTGCCAATGCTATAGACCAATTAAACTCACGAATGTTCATGGTTTCTTTCCACTTTGAGTAAGTCAGAACATTCTTCTTATAAATTCAGAACATACAACAGCTGTTGCTGTAGAAAGATTTAACGACTCGCTTGATTTCTTGTTGGCCGGGAAATGGGGAATAAAAAGTTTTTGCTGAATATAGGGTTCCCATTTTTTAGATATTCCATGCGATTCACTACCCATCATAATAAACCCTTTTTTACTTAAAGGTTCATGGTAAATGTTTTGACCCTCTAAAAATGTTCCGTAAATGATAAAATCATTTTCCGCAGAAAATTCTTGTAATAATTCTTTAAAATCTATATAATGAACCTTAACCCTGAAAATTGCTCCCATAGTAGCCTGAACAACTTTCGGGTTATATACATCAACGCTCTCTTTGGTACAGAAAATATTTTGAATACCAAACCAGTCTGCTATCCTGATAATGGTTCCCAGATTTCCAGGATCGCTTACATTGTCCAGAAGAATACTTAATTGCTGGGCAATTTCTGTTTGGATATAATGGGTTTGAGGAATTTTAACGGTTGCCAGAACACTGTTTGGTGTGCTTAAAGCACTAATTTTTTTAAGCTCTTCGTTGGTAATTCCATAGCTTTTGATTAATTTTTCATCAATTATTGGCTGGTGTTGATCTAACCATTTGCTTGTAGCAAAAAGTGCTGTAATTTCAGCATTAGCATTTAAAAGCTCATCAACTAATTTTTCACCTTCAACAAAAAATACTTGATGGGCATCTCTGTATTTCTTTTTTTTAATGGAATTAAGGAATTTAATTTTATTTTTGCTAAGCATGAATTAATTCGTATGATTACAAATTTTGTGTAAATATATAACATTGAAAAAATTTATACCACCATATAAGCTAAAAAGGATTAATAATGTGTTTGCATTATTAGCGCTTTTTATACTCTTTTTTGCTTCATGTAGTCCGGTGAAATACGTCCCTGAAGATAAATATCTTTTAGACCGGTACAAAGTAAAAATTGATAAAGGAACCGCCGAAAAAGAAAAACTAAAAAAAGAAGAGTTAAAATCATTGGTAAGACAAAAGCCTAATAAGAGAATATTGGGTGTCCGGTTTCATTTGGGATTATATAATTTATCACGAAAAGAAAAAGAAAAAGGATTAAGTGGTTGGTTGAAACGTATTGGTGAGGAGCCTGTGATTTATGATGATTTTCTTACCAACAAATCAGCACAACAGATAAAATCGTACCTTAATAATAAAGGATATTACAATTCAGTAGTTTCTGATACGGCTATATTTAAGCGTCAACGTGCACGTGTTTTATATCGTGTAAAAGTGAATAAACCTTATAAAATAAGGCAGTTATCGTACAATGTTCAAGACTCATTAATTGAACCTCTTATATTAAAAGACTCAGTTAACTCGCTAATAGCTACAGGTGAAAACTTCGATCTGGATCTTTTGCAGGAGGAAAGGGAACGAATTGAAACCTATCTCAAGAACCAGGGATATTATAATTTCTCAAAAGAATTTATCTTCTTTCAGGCGGATAGCTCATCAACAAACAGAGAAGTTTCGCTAATCCTCAATCTTAAAAAGTTTCAGCAAATTAATGAAAACAGGAGTACATATGATCTTAACCATAAAAAGTACAAAATAAACAAGGTCTATGTTTTTACAAATTATAGCCAAAAAGAAGCCCTGGCTCAAAAAGAAAAATATTATTCGGATCTTGATACAACCTATGTAGATGGAATTTATTTTATCAGTAAGGGAGTAGATCCTTTAAAAAAGAAAATTTTCTTACATGCCAATTTCATCCAGGAAGGTGATGTGTACTCATTATATAATGTGGAAAAAACGTATCAGCATCTGAACGCTTTACGATTGTTTAGGTTAATAAATATAAAATTTAATGAAGTTGAAGCGGATAGTTTAGTTTTTACGGATAGTATACCTTTGGATTATTTAAATTGTAATATCCTGTTAACCAAACATTACCTGCAATCCTATACTGTTGAACTTGAAGGAACCAACTCTTATGGCAATATTGGCGTAGGAGGGAATTTGCTGTATCAGCATAAAAGTTTATTTGGAGGTGCCGAAATAACCGATTTTAAAATTAATGGTTCTATTGAAGCCCTTGATACCTCTGTAGTTGGAATTAGCCGTATTAATAATGCTGTCGAATTGGGTGCTGATATTACCATGCGTATCCCTAAGTTTATGCTCCCTGTTTTTAAAGCGAGGAAATTTAGTAAAAAATACAGCCCTAAAACCCAAATTTCGGTTGGATATAATTTTCAGGACAGACTTGAATATCGGAGAACTGTTGCTAATCTTTCGTATGGATATAATTGGGATGGGAATAATTTCCTGAGACACAATGTTAAACTGGTTGAATTAAATGCGGTAAAAATACCCTATGCATCCGAAACATTCAGAAATTTTATCGATTCAACCTATTTGCGAAGTAGTTACGAAAATCATTTGGTTTCTGTAAGTAGTTATAGTTTGGTGTTTAATAACCAGGATATTAAGAAAAACAGAGATTTCTATTTTTTTAGAATGAACACCGAAATATCCGGTAATATTTTATCAGCATATAGTGAGCTAACAAACGCTGCAAAGGTTAATGGCAGTTACGAAATTTTTGGAATTCCTTTTTCTCAATATATAAAAATTGATGCCGATTTTCGTTATTATGATATAAAAAATCAATCGAGCAGTTTTGCTTACAGGTTATTTGCCGGAGTAGGTATTCCTTATGGCAATTCACAGTCTTTGCCTTTTGAAAAGATGTATTTTTCCGGGGGGGCGAATAGCCTCAGGGCATGGAACGTTCGTAGCTTAGGTCCGGGATCTTTTTCCGGAAAAGTGTATACCCGTTTCCCAAATCAAACAGGAGACATCAAACTGGAAGCAAATGCAGAGTTTCGATTTAAGCTTTTTTGGATACTTGAAGGGGCTTTATTCCTGGAGGCAGGAAACATTTGGAATTTAAAATCCGATGAGTTTGAAGGGGGGTTGTTCAAGAAAGATGAGTTCTATAAAGAGTTTGCCGTTGGTACCGGATTTGGTACCCGTGTTAATCTTTCCTTCTTTGTTTTTCGGTTAGATTTAGGCGTAAAACTAAGAGATCCTTCACTTCAGGAAGAAAGTCGTTGGATTATAGGTAACAGGAGTCTAAACTGGCAAAACGATTTTACATTAAACATTGGTATTGGATATCCTTTCTAAGAATGCTTTTCGGGTTGCTGTCATTTATTAATTTATTTTCTTAAATTTGTAAGAGTTCTAATCATTAAAATCCAAAATATTATGGCAAATAATAAAATTGTAGAGTTATTAGGAGATAAATCCGAATATCTTTTAAATCATAAATGTCAAACCGTTGACAAAAGCCAGTTGCACTTACCCGGCCCTGATTTTGTTGATAGAGTTGTTTATCATTCTAACCGTTCGCCACAGGTTATGGCTACGATGCAGCAAATTTTTAATCACGGTCGTTTAGGCGGTACCGGTTATCTGTCTGTTCTACCGGTTGACCAGGGAATTGAGCATACTGCAGGATCTTCTTTTGCTCCAAATCCCGCGTTTTATGATCCGGAAAATATTGTTAAGCTTGCTATAGAAGGCGGATGTAACGCTGTAGCTTCTACTTTTGGTGTCCTGGCTTCTGTATCAAGAAAATATGCACATAAAATTCCATTTATTGTAAAAATTAACCATAACGAGTTAATGACTTATCCCACCAAATACGATCAAATTTTATTTGGTTCGGTTGATGAAGCATGGAACCTTGGAGCTAAAGCTGTTGGAGCAACAATTTATTTTGGTTCAGAAGAATCAAATCAACAAATTATTGAAATTTCTGAAGCGTTTGAAAGAGCACATGAATTAGGCATGGCAACAGTGCTTTGGTGTTACTTACGTAATCCTGATTTTAAGAAAGATGGGGTAGACTATCATACTTCAGCCGATATGACCAGTCAGGCAAATCATCTGGGAGTAACCATCCAGGCTGATATTATTAAACAAAAAATGCCTACTGTTAATGGTGGTTTTAAAGCAATAGGGTTTGCTAAAACCCATGATAAGGTTTATAAAGAACTGACAACAGACCATCCTATTGATTTAACACGCTATCAGGTGGTTAATAATTATATGGGACGTTCGGGATTAATTAACTCAGGTGGTGCATCCTCCGGAAAATCCGATTTGTCAGAAGCTGTTCAAACAGCAGTTATTAATAAACGAGCCGGAGGGATGGGTTTAATTTCCGGAAGGAAAGCATTCCAGCGGCCTATGAAAGAAGGAATTGAACTGTTAAATGCAATTCAGGATGTATATCTTGCTAAAGAAATTGATATAGCCTAAAACAAAGCAACTGGAATTTATGAGACAGAGATTTTTTCTCTGTCTTTTTTTGTGCTTATTTAAACTATTTTTTGCAAATCAAGTCAATTTTTGTAAAATTGCTAAGCTTTTTACTTTTATTATTAAACAACATAATATTTATACAATATGGCAGAATTTGATTTTTCTAATAGAGATGGCTTCGGTAGTAAGTTTGGAGCTATAGCTGCAGCAGCAGGCTCAGCAATTGGTTTGGGCAATATTTGGAGGTTTCCGTATGTTGTTGGCGAAAATGGTGGAGGAGCTTTTTTATTTATTTACCTTGCTTTTATTTTTGCTATAGGAATACCTGTAATGTTATCCGAATTTACTATCGGTAGGAGAGCGCAGCGTAATCCCTTTGGAGCTTTTAAAAAACTGGCACCCGGTAAACCATGGTATCTGGTAGGGTTAATGGGCGTAGTTGCTGCATTTATGATTCTTGCTTTTTATACTGCCGTTGCCGGATGGACATTAGAATATATTTATCAATCAATAATGAATGGATTTGCAGGGAAATCATCTGCCGACCTTGGTCAAATGTTCGACTCATTCCGTGAAAGCTCATTCAGACCTATCCTTTGGTTTGTTGTTTTTATGTTTCTGACATCATGGATAGTAGCTTCCGGTGTAAAAAACGGAATAGAAAAATATGCTAAAATACTTATGCCTGTATTATTAATATTGATTATTATTTTATGTATACGTTCGGTTACTCTGCCTGGAGCAAAAGATGGATTGCTGTTTTTATTTAAACCCGATTTCTCGAAAATTACCGGGAATACTATTCTTGAGGCACTTGGACAGGCTTTCTTTTCTTTAAGTATTGGTATGGGGACGTTAATAACCTATGGATCATATATTAATAAAAAAGATAATCTGGCTAATACAGCCGTTAGTGTATCGCTAACTGATACATTCATAGCCATTTTAGCTGGGATAGCTATTTTCCCCGCCGTATTTGCGTTTGGTATAGCTCCGGAGTCAGGCGAAGGATTGGTTTACCGTACTTTGCCCAATATATTTCAACAAATGCCCGGAGGATATTATTTTTCCTTATTATTCTTTCTTCTTTTAGGGGTTGCAGCACTTACCTCTACAATATCTGTACTGGAAGTAATTGTTGCTTATTTTGCTGAAGAATTAAATATGACAAGAAAAAAGGCTACGATCCTGGCTACTGTCTCTGTATCCTTCCTCGGATTAATGGCAGTTATGTCGTGGGGAGCGTTGGGAGATTTGAAAATTTTTGGTAAAAATGTATTTGGAGTCCTGGATTTTGCTTCGGCGAATATTTTCCTTCCTCTTGGTGGGTTACTCATTGTGCTGTTTGTGGGATGGTACCTTGGGTTTTCCAAAACCAAAGACGAATTATCTAACCAGGGAACACTAAAAGCCAAATATTTAAGTTTATTTATGTTTTTGGTTAAATTTATTGCCCCAATCGCTATTGCAATGGTATTTTTAAATGGTGTTGGGATTTTAAAGTTCTAATAACCGGATATTAATGGCAGGAAGAAGGTTTAAAGAATATTTTTCGTTTACAAGAAGGGAGCGCAATGGAATTATTGTGCTCCTTTTTTTGTTAATTATCCTTGTTATTATCAATCGATTTGTTGATTTTTCTTCCGATAATGAAATCACATTAATGACCGAAGACTTTAAAAAACAATTGAATGAATTTGAACAGTCTTTCAAAAACAAACCTTTGGAAGATACAGAAGGAAATATACGGCGAACAAAATCTTATCCGTCAAAAAAGTCAATACAGGAAAACCAATGGAGAATACCTGATTCTCTTTTTTGTTTCGATCCAAATACGGCGAACGAAAAGGAGCTTTTAAAATTAGGACTGGCCCAAAAACAAATAGCAACCTTAATAAACTACAGAAATGCAGGAGGAAAGTTTATCGTTCCTGACGACCTGTTAAAAATTTATGGAATAGATAAAAAGCAGTATAAAATCCTTAAAGCATTTATTATTATAGCTGAAGAGGAAGAAAAATCAGTTGATAAGCTGAAAAAAGAATTTACCAAAGGCTTTAAATCCATTGTAATTGAAATAAATTCATCCACTGCAGATAGTTTGGAATTACTTTATGGAATAGGGCCGGTGTTTGCCGAAAGAATTATAAAGTATCGGACACTGCTGGGAGGATATGTTTGTAAATCTCAATTGAATGAAGTGTATGGCATAGATTCAGTGCTTATTGCCAACATTGAACCTCAACTAATTATTGATACCAGCTTAATTACTAAGATTAATATTAATGAAGCTGAATTTGCAGATTTAATAAAACATCCCTATTTAAACAAATACCAAACAAAGGCAATACTTAAATTTAAAGAAATACAGGGGGAATTCAAGGATATTGATGAGCTGAAAGACTATAATCTCCTGCCTGAAAAAGTTTTTCAGAAAATAAAACCATACCTGGAAAAATAATCATTCTGTTTTTCTTGAAATTTGAGGTAAGAGTTTGTATATTTATAGATAAATAAAATTCAATTTTATTTTAAGAGTCTGATAATAGAATAACATTTTCAAAAAAAAGTATTTTTTTTAAAAATTTTGTAAGTTTTTTTTGAAAAGTGAATTTTAAATTAATATTTTTGCGGCTCAATAAAAATTAAGGAAAAAAAATTATGATAGTAGTACCATTAAAAGAAGGTGAAAATATCGAGAGAGCTTTAAAAAAGTTTAAAAGAAAGTTTGAAAAAACAGGCGTAGTTAAGGAACTAAGAGAGCGTCAGGCTTTTACTAAACCTTCTGTTAAGAAAAGAGAACAGAAGAAGAAAGCTATCTATATTCAAAAGATGCAGCAAGACGAAGAATAGCAGATATAGGGTAGTTGTATAATACCGTTAAGGTATTTCACTTTTTTAAATTTTTTAAGCAAAACCCTATATGTACAAGAATCTTTTTCTGAAATATTTACAAACCGAAAGGCGATCTTCAAAACATACCATTCGTTCTTACGAGAATGATTTAAGGCATTTTAACACCTTTATCAAAAATACCGAAATACAGAATGCCAGCGAAAAAGATATTCGGGCCTGGATTGTAGATATGATGGGAAAAGATTTTTCTTCTTTAACCATTAATCGAAAGATCTCTACCCTAAAAACATTTTATAAGTTTCTTATTAGAGAAGGTTTTGTGACGATAAATCCAATGGATAAAGTTACTACACCAAAATCATCCAAAAAAATACCAGCGTTTGTTGATGAGCAACAAATCAATCATTTGCTTGATGATTTTTCTTTTGGCGACGATTTTTCAGGCGTTCGGAATAAAACAATTATTGAGATGTTTTATAATACGGGTATGCGTTTAACCGAGTTAATAAACCTGGAAAATAATGATGTAAATTTAGAAGAAGGAACGTTAAAAGTTACAGGAAAAAGAAACAAAGAGCGAATTATCCCTATTCATATTGCTTTTACTGATTCTATTAAAAAATACCAGAAAGAAAAAGAAACTCAATTTCCCTCTTTGGGGCATAATTATTTTTTTATTACAGATAGAGGAAACAAATTGTATGAGAAATTTGTATATAGAATCGTAAATAAATATCTCAAATTTGTTTCAACGATAGAAAAGAGAAGTCCACATATTTTGCGGCATACTTTTGCTACACACCTTTTAAATAGAGGTGCAGACCTGAATGCAATAAAAGATTTGCTTGGACATGCCAATCTTTCTGCAACACAAGTCTATACACATAATACTTTTGAAAAATTAAAATCTATTTATAAACAAGCTCATCCCAGAGCATAAAATTTAATGGAGGAATCATTATGGACATTAACATTCATTCGATTCATTTTGATGCTGATAAGAAACTTATCAATTTTATTGAAAATAAGGTAAATAAACTGATTCAGTATTATGACAATATTATTGGAGCGGAAGTTTTCTTACGATTAGAAAATGATCAAAGTTCCGGAAATAAAGTAGCAGAAATTCGATTAGATATCCCTGGGAATGATATTTTTGCTAAAAAACAAAGCAAAAGTTTTGAAGAATCTGTTGATAACGTAGTTGAGGCCCTGCGAAAACAAATTACCAAACATAAAGAGAAACAAAGAGGATTATAATTTTTTCTATTAAATATAAGAAAATAAGCGTACTTTTTTTTGTGTTGTAAATAAAATATTCATACATTTGCGAACCGATTTTGGAAATGTTTCTAAAATCGGCGTTCTTTTTATTTGCCGATGTAGCTCAGTTGGTCAGAGCAGCTGATTTGTAATCAGCAGGTCGGGGGTTCGAATCCGTCCATCGGCTCAGTGTATTGAAAATTAACTATTGTTGGGGAGATACCAAAGTGGCCAACTGGGGCAGACTGTAACTCTGCTGGCGCACGCCTTCGTAGGTTCGAATCCTGCTCTCCCCACAAAAAAATCGCGGGAGTAGCTCAGTTGGTAGAGCATTAGCCTTCCAAGCTAAGGGTCGCGGATTCGAGTTCCGTCTCCCGCTCTAATCCTTGCCGATGTAGCTCAGAGGTAGAGCGCTTCCTTGGTAAGGAAGAGGTCATGGGTTCAATT